>NZ_JBELMH010000050.1:17294-23759 GCF_042096055.1 Citreimonas sp.
GTCAGGATCTTGTGCGGATAGCTCTGGTGGCTGACGTCCCAGATCAGCTTGTCGCGCGGCGTGTCGAAGACCGCGTGGATCGCCACCGTCAGCTCGACCACGCCGAGGCCGGCGCCGAGGTGACCGCCGGTGCGCGAGACGCTGGCGATGGTCTCGGCGCGCAGTTCGTCGGCCAGGCGGCGCAGCGCCGCATCGTCGAGGCCCTTGAGGTCGGCCGGGCTGTGGACACGGTCCAGCGTCGGGGTGTGGGGCCGGTCGGTCATGGCATGGTCCTTCAGTTCCGGCGCGAGATAACGAAGCGGGCGGCCTGCCGCAAGGGTTCCGCCCGGTCGCCATAGGCAGCTAGCGCGTCGCAGGCCTCGGTCACCAGCGCGTCGGCGCGTGCCTTTGCCGCGTCGAGACCCAGCAGCGACACGAAGGTCGCCTTGCCTCGCCCGGCATCCTTGCCGACCGCCTTGCCCATCGCGTCGATGTCGCCCTCTACGTCGAGGATGTCGTCGGCGATCTGGAACGCCAGCCCCAGCGCCTGCGCGTATGTGCCCAGCGACGCGGGATCGGCCTGCGCCAGCCGCGCGCCGGCCTCGGCCGCCCAGCCGATCAGCGCGCCGGTCTTGTCGGCCTGCAGGCGCGTGATCGCCGCCAGATCCAGCGGCGTCTCGCTGCGCTCGGCCGCCATGTCGAGCGCCTGGCCCAGCACCATGCCGCGCGCGCCGGACGCGCGGGCGAGGCTGAGCGTGAGGTCGGCGCGCACGGCGGCGTCGGGATGGCAGGCGGGGTCGGACAGCAGCTCGAACCCCAGCGCCTGCAGCGCGTCGCCGGCCAGCACGGCGGTCGCCTCGTCCCACTCGCGGTGGACCGTCGGCCTGCCGCGGCGCAGGTCGTCGTCGTCCATGCAGGGCAGGTCGTCGTGCACGAGGCTGTAGGCGTGCACCGCCTCGATCGCCATGGCGGCGCGCAGCGCGTGGTCGGGTGCGACGTCGTGCAGGCGCGCGCCTTCGATCACCAGGTAGCCGCGCAGGCGCTTGCCGCCTTCCAGCGCATAGGCCATCGCGTGGACCACCGGCACGTCGGGCCAGTCCGACAGGTCGCGCGCGAAGCCGTCGCCGATCGCCCGCGCGGCGTCGGCCAACCCGTCTTCGAACCGCATCAGAGCCCGTCGACGGGCTTGATTCCGGTGGGGTTGCCCTCGGCGTCCAGAGTGATCGCGGCGACCTTCTCCTCGGCTTCGCTGAGCTTCGCGTCGCACCGCTTTCGCAGCGCCGCGCCGCGTTCGTAGAGCGCGATCGATTCGTCCAGCGCCACGTCGCCGCGCTCGAGCTTGCTGACCACCTGTTCGAGCTCGGCCATCGCGGCTTCGAAGCTCATCTCCTCGACGGGGGTCTGTGTCTGGTCGGTCATGTCTTCTCCGTCAGTGTCTGCACGTGGGCCGCGGCGCTTTCGGCCAGCGAGGCCAGATCGTATCCGCCCTCGAGCACCGAGACCACCGGGGCGCCGGCCTCTTTCGCGATGGCGCAGAGTTCCGCCGTCAGCCAGGCGAAATCCTCGACCTCCCAATTGAGCTGGGCCAGCGGGTCCTCGGCGTGCGCATCGAAGCCGGCCGAGATCAGAAGCAATTCGGGCGCGAAGGCGCGCAGGCGCGGGAAGACGTGGGTATCGTAGGCGCTGCGCATGGTGTTGCCGTCGCTGTCGGGGGCCAGCGGCACGTTGAGGACATTGTCGTGCGCGCCGGTCTCGTCCGGGCGGCCGGTGCCGGGCCAGAGCGGCATCTGGTGCGACGACACGAACAGCGCGCGTGCCTCGTCCCACAGCAGGTCCTGCGTGCCGTTGCCGTGATGAACGTCGAAATCGACCACCGCGACGCGGCTCAGACCGTGGCGTTCCAGGGCGTGTTTCGCGGCGATCGCAGCCGTGCCGAACAGGCAGAAGCCCATCGGCGTCTCGCGCTCGGCATGGTGGCCGGGCGGACGCATGGCGCAGAAGGCCGACGTCGCCTCGCCGCCCTGAACCATGTCGACGCCGCGCATCGCCCCGCCCACCGCGCGCCGCGCCGCTCGCATCGAGCCGGGCGACAGGAACGTGTCGGCGTCGAGCTGCCGCGTGCCGGCGCGGGGCAGCCCGGAGGCGACGCGGTCGATATAGGTCTGCGGGTGGCACAGGCGCAGATCCTCGTCCTCGGCCTCGGGTGCCGCGACGCGAAGCAGGTCCATGCCCTGAAGCGCGTGCAGCACGTGTTCCAGCCGGGCCACCCGTTCCGGGTGCCCGGCCGGGGTGACATGAGTCAGCCCGTCCGCGTGGGTGATGAGTGCCGTGGCCATGCGTCCCCCTGCCTGGTCTGCGCTGTCAGGGAAACCCCATGCGCCGCCGAAGGGCAACCGTCAATCCGGCGCCAGCATGTAGCCCGAGCCGCGCACCGTCTGCAGGTACCGCGGGCTTTTCGGATCGGTCTCGAGCTTGCGGCGCAGGCGGGTGATCTGCACGTCGACGGCGCGTTCCTGCGCCTGACCGTTGTCGCGTCCCAGCTCCTCGACCAGTTGCGCGCGGCTGATCGCCTCTCCCGGGCGGGCCGAGAAGATGCGCATCAGGTGCGCCTCGGTCGCGGTCAGGCGGACAGGCTCGTCGCCCTGCCACAGCTCGCCGCGCTCGGTGTCGTAGCGGATGCCGCCGAGGCTGATCAGGTTGGGCACCGTGGGCGCGGCGGGCGCATCCGGCACGCGGCGCAGGATGGCGTTGATGCGCAACAGCAGTTCCTTGGGTTCGAACGGCTTGGGCAGGTAATCGTCGGCACCGGCCTCGAGGCCCTTGATGCGGTCCTCGGTCTCGGCCCGGGCGGTCAGCAGCAGGATCGGCGTGGTGGCGCGTTCGCGGATCGCCCGGGTCAGGCTGACGCCGTCTTCGCCCGGCATCATGACGTCGAGCACGATCATGTCGAAGTCGAGCCCCTGCAGCAGCCGCCGCGCGTGGCCCGCGTCGCGGGCGGCGCTGACCAGGAAGCCGTTGCGGATCAGGAACTTCTGCAGAAGCGTCCGGATGCGTTCGTCGTCGTCGACGATCAGCAGGTGCACGTCGGTGCCGGTCATCCGCGGCCCTCCCGCAGGCGTTCGTACTGGCGGCGCATCTCGGGGTCCATCATCGCCTCGAGCACGCGACGGAAGCCGGCGACCGCCTCGGGGCCCGCCGCGCGGAAGGCGGCGCGCAGGCGGGCGCGCTGCACCTCGGAGAGTTCGCGCTCCAGCGCCTCGCCGTCGGGGGTGAGGTAGAGGTGCCGCTCGCGCTTGTCGATGCGGCCGACGCGGCTTTCCACCAGCCCGTCGCCGATTAGCGTGCGCAGCACGCGGTTGAGCGATTGCTTGGTCACGCCCAACGTCGTCAGCAGGTTGTTGACCGTCGTGCCCGGCGCGCCGTGGATGAAGTGCAGCGCGCGGTGATGCGCGCGGCCGTAACTCAGCTGCGCGAGGATGCGGTCGGGGTCGGCGGTGAAGCCGCGATAGGCGAAGAACATCGCCTCGGCCCCCTGGCGCAATTGTTCGTCGGTGAGGTAAAGCAGGGTTTCCCCCTGCATCTTGCGCGCCTCGGTCATGCTGCCCCGTCGGTTCGGTCTGACCCGAATTTACGTCAGTCTTGTTGACATTCCAAGATCGAACTGGTACCGAATCTCAGTTTTTGCGCAACATTACGTCCGGTTCGGCCATAAGTCGCGCAACTAATGTAAAGGGATGGGAGCGGACGATGGCAGACGCAGCCTACGACGATCGTGACGGAAAGATCTGGATGGATGGAACGCTGACCGATTGGCGCTCGGCCAACGTGCACGTGCTCAGCCACGCGCTGCATTACGCCAGCTCGGTCTTCGAGGGCGAGCGCGCCTATGGCGGCAAGATTTTCCTGTCGCGCAAGCATTCCGAGCGGCTGCATTTCTCGGCCGGCGAGCTGGACTTTCAGATCCCCTTCTCGGTCGACGAGATCGAGGCCGCGAAGGCCCAGGTGCTCGAAGCCAACGGACTGACCGATGCCTACGTGCGCGCGGTCGCGTGGCGCGGCGCGGGTCCGGACATGGGCGTCGCGTCGCGTCGCAACCCGGTGCGGCTGGCGATTGCGGCCTGGGAATGGGGCAGCTATTACGGCGACGCCAAGATGAAGGGCGCCAAGCTCGACATCGCGAAATGGAAGCGCCCCTCGCCCGAGACGATCCCGGTGCACGCCAAGGCGGCCGGTCTCTACATGATCTGCACGACGTCGAAGCACGCGGCCGAGGCCAAGGGCTGCTCGGATGCGCTGTTCATGGATTACCGCGGTTACGTGGCCGAGGCGACGGGCGCGAACATCTTCTTCGTGAAGGACGGTGAGGTGCACACGCCCAAGCCCGACTGCTTCCTGAACGGCCTGACGCGCCAGACGGTGATCGGCATGCTGGAAGACCGGCAGATCAAGGTGCACGAGCGCCACATCATGCCCGACGAGATGGAAGGGTTCGAGCAGTGCTGGCTGACCGGCACGGCGGCCGAGGTCACGCCGGTGGGCCAGATCGGCGACTTTCGCTTCGAGGTCGGCGCGCTGACCCGCGACATCGCCACCGGGTACGAGGCGCTGGTGCGCGCCTGAGGCGCGGCCGTCCCGTCCGTGTCGGCGGGGCCTTCGGGCCCGTCGCGGCACGGGCCTTCCGATCACGTGAAAACGAAAGAAGGGCGCCGCGGCGCCCTTCGCTGTTCTTCGGGTTAGCTTCCGGCGTTTCCCGCGCCGGTCTAGACGAGGGCGCGCAGCATTGCGGTATTGCTCTGGATCAGCGCGTTCAGCTCGACGATCCGCGCCAGGCGCTTCTCGATCTCGTTCTGGCACGCGTCGAGCTGCTCGACGATGCCGCCCAGCGCGGTGCCCTGCTCCGACAGGGCGGCGCTTTCGATCTTGCACATCATGCGGGTCGAGCTGAGGCCGGTCACGTAGCGTTTCATGTCCAGCACGCTGCGGCCGAAGCGCATCGCCTCGGTCTCGACGCTGCCGAGCGACTCGCGCGTCTGCTTGAGGAAATCCTCACGCAGGCTGCCGATCGCGGTACGCTCCTCCTCCAGGCACTGGCCCGGCATCGCGTCGACGTCGTTGTGCGACAGCGCTTCGGATATCTCCTGCTCGAGCGCGGCGGCGAAGCCGAGGAACTGGCTGTTGAGGATCGCGTCGCGGATCCGCGCGAAGACGCAGGTGTCGCCGTCGACGAAGGTGTTCACCCAGGTCGACATCTCCTCGAGCATCTGGCTGTAGTTCACCGAGATGGCGCTGATCGGCCCGCCCGCGTTCTCGAGCCGCGAGGCGATGATGCGCATGTTCATCGGCACGGTGCGGATGGCGTTGAAGGCCTCGGTCATCTCGGCGGTCTCGACCTGCACGTCGGTGATGCCGCGCGACATGGCCAGCAGCCGCTTCTGTACCTGCTCGAGCGGGTCGCCCATCGCCTTGGCGCGGGCCTCGAACTCGGCCGCGAGCGCGGAAGCCTGGAAGGTGTGGTAGCTGGCATAGCCGAGGTCGCGCACGCGCTGCAGCAGCATCTCGGCGCTTTGCTGGGGCGTCAGCCCCTCGTCGCGTTCGGCGCGCAGCAGGTCGGCGTAGATCTCGGCCACGGTGTCACGCATGGGCGACGTCGGCTTGAGCCGGATCGAGACGTAGCCGTCCATCCAGGGCGCGATCAGCGCGAAGACCCAGTAATAGCCGCCCGACTTGTCGCGGTTCTTGACGTAGGTGCCGACCGGCTTGCCCGTCTTGATCGTGTCCCACATGAACTGGAACACGCCCTTGGGCATGTCGGCGTGCCGAATGATCTTGTGCGGCGCACCGATCAGTTCGTCCCAGGAATACCCCGACAGCCGCCGGAACACGCCGTTGCCGGCCTTGATGACACCCCGCTTGTCGGTGCGAGAGAAAAACATCTCGTGCACCTGGAAGGAAATCTCTCCGGCGGTGCTGCGAGCCTCGGCGGCGAATGCGGGATTCAGTTCCGTCATGTCATCCTCGTTCAAGCGGGCTGACGGCACATTCGTCCGGAAAACTTAGTAAACAATGAAGAACCGCGCCGGGATGACCCGACGCGGCTGAAAATTGTCTCGCTGGCGGAAGGCTCAGCCCGGCGACAGGCCGCGCAGACGCTCGGACCGGCGGCGCAGAAGCTCGACGGTGGTCAGCAGCGCGATCGAGATCATCACCAGGATCGTCGCCACGGCCAGGATCGTGGGCGAGATCTGCTCGCGCAGGCCGGTGAACATCTGCCACGGCAGCGTCTGCTGGTTGGCCGAGCCGACGAACAGCACGACGACGACCTCGTCGAACGACGTGATGAAGGCGAACAGCCCGCCCGAGATCACGCCGGGCAGGATCAGCGGCATCTGCACGCGGAAGAACGTGGTGACCGGGTTCGCGCCCATGTTCGCCGCGGCCCGCGTCAGCGAGCGGTCGAAGCCCACCAGCGTCGCGGTCACGGTGATG
>NZ_JBELMH010000051.1:0-10546 GCF_042096055.1 Citreimonas sp.
ATGCTGGACGGCGTGCGGATGCTGGGCCTCGCGCCGGACGACAAGGCAAGGCGCTTCATGGCGCGTGTCGCGTTGGCGCGTGGCGGGGGCGCCGATCTGCCCGACCTGTCCGAACCGGCGCTTATGACCTCGCTCGAGGATTGGCTGCTGCCCTTCCTCGGCGGCGTCACCACCGCCGAGCAGTGGAAGCGCTTCGACCTGCTGCCCGCGCTGCAGGCGCAGCTGGATTTCACACAGCGGCAGGCGCTGGACGAAGCCGTCCCCGCCGGCTTCACCACGCCGCTGGGTCGGCAGATCCCCATCGACTATTCCGGCGACGAGCCCGAGATCGCGCTGCGCCTGCAGGAGCTGTTCGGCCAGACGTCACACCCGAAGGTCGCTGGCCGGCCGCTCAAGATCACGCTGCTGTCGCCCGCGCAGCGCCCCGTCCAGGTGACGATGGACCTGCCGGGGTTCTGGGCCGGCTCTTACGCCGACGTGCGCAAGGACATGCGCGCGCGCTATCCGAAGCATCCCTGGCCCGAGGATCCGACGCAGGCCGACCCGACCCTGCGCACCAAGCGGCGCGGGGGCTAGCGGTCTCCGCCTTCAGGCCAGCGCGCGGTCCAGGGCCCGGCCGAGCTTGTCCGTCAACTCGTCGATCTGCGCGTCCTCGATGATGTAGGGCGGCGCCAGCAGCACGTGATCGCCCTTGCGCCCGTCGACCGTGCCGCCGGCCGGATAGCAGACCAGTCCTTCATCCATGGCGGCGGCCTTGATCCGCGCGTTGATCTTGCGGGCCGGATCGAAGGGCTCTTTGGTCGCGCGATCCTCGACGACCTCGATGGCGCGGAACAGGCCGCGGCCGCGGATGTCGCCCACATGGGCGTGCTGGCCGAACCGCTCGGTCAGCGCCGCCTGCAGCCTGGCGCCCTTTTCGCGCACGCGGGGCAGCAGGTCGCGGCCCAGGATCGCGCGCAACACCGCACCGCCGGCGGCGGCCGCAAGCGGATGGCCGTGATACGTGTGCCCGTGCTGGAAGCTGCCCGATCCTGCCGCGATCGCGTCATGAATCGCCGCACTGCACAGCATCGCGCCGATGGGCATGTAGCCTGCGCCCAGCCCCTTCGCGATGGCCACGATGTCGGGGGCGACGCCGTCCTGTTCGCAGGCGAACAGCGTGCCGGTCCGGCCCATGCCGCACATCACCTCGTCGAGGATCAGCAGCACGCCGTGGCGGTCACAGATCTCGCGGATGCGCTTGAAGTACCCCTCGACCGCCGGCACCGCGCCGGCCGTGGCGCCCACCACGGGCTCGGCGATGAAGGCCATGACGCTGTCCGGTCCAAGCCGCTCGATCTCGGCCTCGAGCTCGTCCGCGGCACGCAAACCGTAGGCCTCGGCGCTCTCGCCATCCTCGCGGAAGCGGTATTCGTAGCAGGGCGCGATGTGGCTCGTCTCGACCAGCAGCGGGGCGTATTTCTCGCGCCGCCAGGCGTTGCCGCCGGCGGCCAGCGCGCCCAGCGTGTTGCCGTGATAGCTTTGCCGCCGGGCGATGACGCGGTGGCGGCCGGGCTGGCCGATTTCCAGGAAATACTGCCGCGCCAGCTTGATCGACGCCTCTACCGCCTCGGAGCCGCCCGACAGCAGGTAGACGCGGTCGATACCGGCGGGCGCGTTCGCGACCAGCAGGTCGGCCAGATCCTCGGCCGGCTCGGACGTGAAGAACCCGGTATGCGCGAAGGCGAGCGTGTCGAGCTGCGCGTGCATCGCGGCGCGCACCTCCGGGTCGGAATGGCCCAGGCACGACACCGCCGCCCCGCCCGAGCCGTCGAGGTAGGCACGCCCGTCCGCATCGTAGAGATAGCATCCCTCGCCCCGCAGCGCGGTGCGCGGCTGCGCCGAGGATCGGCCGAAGACGTGCCCGCCCATCAGCTGCGCACCACGAAGACCGATTGCCGGGCGTGACGAACCACGCGCGCGGCGTTCGGGCCCAGAAGGTAATCCGACAGCTCCGGCGTGTGCGAGGCCAGCACGATCGCGTCGACGTCCAGCTTCTGCGCGGCCTTGATGATCTCGTCGTAGATGCGGCCGTGCAGGACGTGGGGATGCACCGCGACCTCCTTGGGGACGTGGGTCTCGACCCATGTCTTCAGGTGCTCGCCCATTTCCTGCAGGGCGCTCGATTCGAACCCGTCGCGAAAGAAGCTGCCGACCACGGACATGCCGAAATCGGGCATCACCGCCACCACGTGCAGCACGATGTCGTCGCCGCCCAGGCGCAGCGCGGCGGGCAGCGCCGCCTGCCAGCTGGTTTCGGCAGACAGGTCGATGGGCAGAAGGATCGTCTTGAACATCGTCACGCTCCTCAGAAGGCCGGCTTGGTCTGGCGGCGGCGCTGCAGCACGATCACGAGGCCCAGCAGCAGCAACGCGGGGATGTAGAACACCTGCGCCGGCAACCGGTCGCGCGGCACCTGCACCTGGCCCAGCCTGACCGGCTCGTCGGCGTAGAAATCGAAGTTGCCCAATTTCTCGGCCGCCGCCGTGCCGAACATCGGCTCGTCCAGCCGGACGGTGTCACCCTCCGGGATCAGCAGCAGGCCCGAATTGTCGATCCGCTCCTGCGCGCTGGCGCCCTCGGCGAACATCACCAGCGTGGTCTCGGCGATCTCGCCGGTGTTGAAGTCCGGCCCCTCGATCCGCAGCCGCAGGCGCGTGTTCTCGGGCACCTCGGCCAGCACGTCCTGGAAGGCCGAGGGAGGCACGTCCTCGAACCGGGGTTGCGCCATGTCCAGCCAGACGTTCGGCACGAAGAAGGTGAAGGCGACCAGCAGCAGCGCCGCGCTTTCGTAGATCCGCGAGCGGGCCAGGAAGTAGCCCTGCGTCGCCGCCGCGAAGAGCAGCATCGCGAAGGTGGCGATCAAGAAGACGAAGACCGCCTGCCCGATGCCCGCCCAGGTGCCCAGATCGACGCCGTAGAGGATCAGCGTCGGGTTGTAGATGAACAGGAACGGCAGCGCGACGGTCCGCAGCGAATAGAAGAACGCGGTGAAGCCGGTCTTGATCGGGTCGCCCCCCGACACCGCCGCGGCAGCAAAGCTGGCAAGGCCCACGGGCGGCGTGACGTCGGCCATGATGCCGAAGTAGAAGACGAACAGGTGCGCCGCGATCAGCGGCACGATCAGGCCCTCTTGTGCGCCGAGGCTGACCACCACGGACGCCATCAGCGACGATACGACGATGTAGTTCGCCGTGGTCGGCAGCCCCATCCCGAGGATCAGCGAGAACAGCCCCACGAGCACCAGCATGAGGAACAGGATGCCGAAGGACAACTGCTCGACCAGGCCGGCCAGCTCGGTCCCGATGGGCGTCTTGGTGACGGTCGCGACGATGATGCCCGCCGCCGCCGTGGCGACGCCGATGCCGATCATGTTGCGCGCGCCGGCGATCAGGCCGTCGAGCAGGTCGATGAAGCCGCCGACGGTTTGTGCCCCTATCGCGCCCGCCTCGCCCCGGAACAGCGCCTTGAGCGGTCGCTGCGTGACCATGATAAGAAGCATCAGGGACGTCGCGTAGAACGCTGATTTCGCGGGACTTTGCCGCTCGACCATCAGGAACCAGACCAGCACCACGATCGGTAGGATGTAATGCAGGCCCGTCGCGTAGACCTCGGCCACGGTGGGCAGCTTGATCTCTGCCTCGTTGGGGTCGTCCACCTCGAGATCAGGGCGCCGAGCCGCGATGGCGACCAACAGGACGTAGACTGCCAGCAGGCACGCGATCGCGACGGGTGCGGCCAGCGACGGCACCGCCGCCTCAAGCGCGTTCATCGCGTAGATCAGCGCGGTGAACGCGGCTCCCGCCACCGCGAAGCCCACGAAGAACTTCAGGATCATCAGCGGAAAGCTCTTGGCCTCGCCCAGCGCCGGCATGTCCTTCTTCAGCGCCTCGAGATGCACGATGTAGACGAGCGCAATGTAGCTGATGACCGCCGGGATGAAGGCGTGCTTGATCACCTCGAGGTAGCTGATGCCGATGAACTCGACCATCAGGAAGGCCGCCGCGCCCATCACCGGGGGCATGATCTGCCCGTTGACCGAGGACGCGACCTCGACCGATCCCGCCTGCTCGCTGGTGAAGCCCACGCGCTTCATCAGCGGGATGGTGAAGGTGCCGGTGGTGACCACGTTGGCGATCGACGAGCCCGAGATCAGGCCGGTCATCGCGCTACCGACGACCGCCGCCTTGGCCGGCCCGCCGCGCAGGTGGCCGAGGCCCGCGAAGGCCAGCTTGATGAAGTAGTTGCCCGCGCCCGCCTTGTCGAGAAGAGAGCCGAACAGCACGAAGAGGAACACGAACTGCGTCGAGACGCCGAGCGGAATGCCGAATACGCCCTGCGTGTCGAGCCACATCGCGTTGATCAGTCCGGAAAAGCTGAGGCCTTCGTGCTCGATCAGTTCGGGGATCAGCCAGCCGGTGCCCAGGTAGGCGTAGAGCAGGAACACCGTGCCCACCACGGTCAGCGCGGGGCCCAACGCGCGGCGCGACGCCTCGAGCAGGACCAAGAGGCCGATGGCGCCGACCCAGACCTGGAACGGCGTCGGCAGGCCCGAGCGCGCGGTCATCGCAAGCGTGTCGGAGGCGATGAAGACGTAGAAGGCGCAGAACCCGCCGATCAGGGCCAACGCCCAGTCGATCAGCGGAATGCGCTCGCGCGGGGACGACTTGAACGCCGGGTAGGCAAGGAAGGCCAGCACCATGGCGAAGGTCAGGTGGATGGGCCGCGTCTGGGACGAGTTGAGCGCCGGCAGGTACTCGGCGAACCACAGCTGGGGCTGCGCGATCCACAGCTGGAACAGCGACCACGCCAGCGCCAGCCCCGCGATCAGCAGCGCCACCGACCGCGCGGACGGGTTGCGCGCCCCGCTGTCGTTGGACGAGACGAGATCCTGAAGATCCTCGTCCGAGAACTGGCGGCCGGATCGGTCGGCCTCGTTTCGATCGTTCATCCCCGGCATCCCCCTGCGCGGCGGTGCGGGTCGTCGCGTGGCTCGACGATCGCCGCCCTGTCATTCGTTCCGGTGCGCCCGGGGCCGTCGCGCGGCCCCGGGCCTGGTCGTGCGGGACGGCCCTAAGGTCCGTCCCGGACCGGTCACTCGATCAGGCCGGCTTCGCGGAAATAGCGCTCGGCACCGGCGTGCAGCGGCGCGGACAGGCCATCATTGGCCATTTCCTCGGGGTTCAGGTTGGCGAAGGCCGGGTGCAGGCTGCGGAACTGGTCGATATTCTCGAACACCGCGCTGACCACCTCGTAGACCACGTCCTCGGACACATCCGACGAGGTGACGAAGGTCGCGCCGACGCCGAAGGTCGTCGTGTCCTCATCGTTGCCCCGATACATGCCGCCCGGGATGGTCGCGACGCGGTAGAACGGGTTCGCCTCGACCAGCGCCTCGGTCGCCTCGTTGCTCACGTCGACCAACACGCTGTCGCAGGCGGTCGTCGCCTCCTGAATCGAACCCGACGGGTGACCCACGGTGTAGACCATCGCGTCGATGTTGTTGTCGCACAGCGCCTGGCTCTGCTCGGCGGCCTGAAGCTCGGACGCGACGGCGAAGTCGTCCATGGTCCAGCCCATCTCGTTCATCAGCACCTCCATGGTGCCGCGCTGACCCGAGCCGGGGTTGCCGACGTTCACGCGCTTGCCCTTGAGATCCTCGAAGGTCTCGATTCCGGCATCGGCGCGCGCCACCACGGTGAACGGCTCGGGGTGGACCGAGAAGACCGAGCGCAGTTCCTCGAACGCGCCCTGCTCTTCGAAGCGCGAAGTGCCGTTGTAGGCGTGGTACTGCCAGTCGGACTGCGCCACGCCGAACTCGAGCTCTCCGTTGCGGATGGCGTTGATGTTGAACACCGAGCCACCGGTCGATTCGACGCCGCAGCGGATGCCGTGGTCGGCGCGGCCGCGGTTGACGAGACGGCAGATCGCGCCGCCGGTCGGATAGTAGACGCCGGTCACGCCGCCGGTGCCGATGCTGATGAACGTCTCTTCCGCGTCCTGCGCGGAAGCGGTGCCTGCCGCGCCCAGCGCGGTTGCTGCCGCCAGCGCGGCCCCAAGGATCGGTCGGGTCATCGGTTGTCTCCCTCAGATTGTGTCGTTGCTGACAATTGCCCCTGTGCCGATTGAGACCGGTTCTGGAACCCGAGGTCAAGGCGCGGGGGCAAATGGGCGCCACCAGCCTGCGCCAGAAGCCGTCGCGCCGGCGGCGTGAGCGGACACATTCCGGTTTGGTATCATAGCCTTGCAACGCGGCCCTAAAGCCGCGCGCAGCGGTCCTGCGCCGTACGCCTGCCTGCGTCAGGAGGCTCGCGCGGCCCGGCGCAGCGCGTCGACGAGGCGGGCTTCGGCGATCGGCTTGCCGATGTTCTCGGCCCCTTCGAGGCTGCCGCAGCCGTCGAAATCCGTCGACTGGTAAGCCGAGGCCAGCACGAACGGGATGTCGAGTTCGCGCAGCCGTTCGGCCACCGGGGTGACCAGTTCGCCCCGCAGGTTCATGTCGAGCATCGCCACGTCAGGCCGCCCGGTGTCGAGCAGGTCAAGCGCCGCGGGGACCGACGCGGCCGAGCCGAACACGGCGAAGCCGTGCTGCTCGAGCATCATGACGACGTCCATGGCGATCAGGAACTCGTCCTCGACGACGAGCACGGAGATGCCGTCGGCCCGCGCGTGCCTTGTCGTCTCATGGTGCATTCGTCCTCCGGGGAGCGATGGTCGTTTAAAACGGCGTTATAATGGCCAACCACCTGATCGCTAACTCTGTTCCGGGCCGCGGCAGAGATAACGGCGCGGATCGGTCGGGCGTCAGGCGCCGAACGCGCCCTCGATGGTCTTTTCGTTTATCTTGCGGCGGATCAGGGTCAGCACCCGAGTCACCGCCGGCGAGGCCTCGACCGATCGCAGGTAAATCAGCGAGTACGG
Organism: Citreimonas sp.; assembly: GCF_042096055.1. NCBI lineage: Bacteria > Pseudomonadati > Pseudomonadota > Alphaproteobacteria > Rhodobacterales > Roseobacteraceae > Citreimonas > Citreimonas sp. Next base: position 6,961 of record NZ_JBELMH010000051.1, read on the forward strand.
AACGACGCTGAGATCCTCGGCCACGTTCAGCTGGCGGATGCGGCCGCCGAACGCTTCGGCGCCCGCGTAGAAGTTCGCCGCCGACCGCGCGATGGGCGCGATCGCGTTGGTCTCGCAGATGATAGCCAGCGTCAGCAGCATGGACGACGTGCTGAGGATACGCTCGGGCAGCGTGTACCCGTTGCGCAACAGGTAGGCCTCGGCCGTTCGACGCAGCAGGCCGTTCTTGGGCTGCATCACCCAGTCGTAGGCCAGGCAGTCCGCGATGGCGGGCTGCGCCTTGCGTGACAGCGGATGTTCCAACCGCACGACCAGCGAGACGGGTTCGGGGCCGACCTCTTCCAGCGTGATCGCGTGCGGGTCCATGCCTTCGGGGACCCGGCCTATGAAGAAGTCCAGGTCCCCGGCCGTCAGCGCGTCGGACAGCTTGTCGCTGGTGTCGATATGCACCGAAAGCTCGATGTCCGGGTAGGTCACGCGCAGCTCGCGGATGACCGGCAGGACCAGCTCGACCGCGGGGCCGGTGACGCTGCCGATCCGCACGGTGCCGCGCGCGCCGCTGCTCAGCGCGGCGATCTGGTGATGCGCGTCGTCGAGCCCGTGCAGCATCGCCTCCGCGCGGTCGGCCAGCGTGTGGCCGGCGGTGGTCAGCGTGACGCCGCGGGCGTGTCGGTCGTAGAGCCGCGCCTCGACCGTCCGTTCCAGTTCGGCCAGCAGGCGAGAGGCGGCCGGCTGCGTCATGCCCACCTGTGCCGCGGCGCCCGAGACCTGGCCCGTGTCGCGCAGCGCCACCAGAAGGCGCAGTTGCGACAGGCGCAGGCCCCGGCGGATCAGCGTGTCGCGCGCCACCGACAGCGACGGATCGGAGAAGGACACCGGTTCGGGCATGCTGCCTCGTTATACCAATTTCTGCATAACGTTTACGGCATTCGGAATTTGAATGCTATAGGAACCGGGCGCAGAGTGCCCTCACGCATCCCCGGCAAACGGGGAACGAAGTGAGGTCCGACAAACCGCGGAGGGGCGGGATGCGGACAATGGGAGGAATTCAGATGGCAATCACCAAACGCGCCCTCGGCGCGACCGCTCTTGCGCTCATCGTGGCAGGCCCCGCCTTCGCGCAGGACCAGGGCTATATCGGCATCGCGATGCCGACCAAGTCGTCGGCCCGCTGGATCGACGACGGCAACAACATGGTCAAGCAGTTCGAGGAAGCGGGCTATACCACCGACCTGCAATACGCCGAGGACGACATCCCGAACCAGCTGGCGCAGATCGAGAACATGATCACCAAGGGCGTCGACGCGCTGGTGATCGCGGCGATCGACGGCACCACGCTGACCAGCGCGCTGGCCAACGCGGCCGCGGCCGACATTCCGGTCGTCGCCTACGACCGCCTGATCCGCGACAGCGGCGACGTCGACTATTACGCGACCTTCGACAACTTCAAGGTCGGCGTGCAGCAGGCCGAGACGCTGGTGGCTGGCCTCGAGGAACGCTTCCCCGACCAGAAGCCCTGGAACGTCGAGCTGTTCGGCGGCAGCCCGGACGACAACAACGCCTACTTCTTCTACGACGGCGCGATGTCGGTCCTGCAGCCGCTGATCGACTCGGGCGACATCGTCATCCAGTCCGGCCAGCAGGGCATGGACACGGTCGGCACGCTGCGCTGGGACGGCTCGGTCGCGCAGGCGCGGATGGATAACCTGCTGTCGGCGAACTACACCGGGCAGCAGGTCCACGGCGTGCTGTCGCCCTATGACGGCCTGTCCATCGGCATCATCTCGTCGCTGCAGGGCGTCGGCTACGGCTCGGGCGACATGCAGATGCCGATCGTGACCGGCCAGGACGCCGAGATCCCGTCGGTCAAGGCGATCCTGCGCGGCGACCAGTACTCGACGATCTTCAAGGACACACGCGAACTGGCCCGCGTCACCGTCGGCATGGTCGACGCGCTGCTGCAGGGCGGCGAACCCGAAATCAACGACACCGAGACCTACGACAACGGCGTCAAGGTCGTGCCGTCCTACCTGCTCGAGCCCCTGCCGGTGACCGCCGACAACTGGGAAGAGCGGCTGGTCGAGAGCGGCTACTACGACAAGAGCGAGATCGAGTGATCTGACCTCCCCCGACCGGTCGCTTCCACCGGTCAGACTGGCCCGCCGGGCATTGTCCGGCGGGCGCATTCCGAACGCGCGAGCCCCCAGATGTCAGCCATTCTTGAAATGCGCGGGATCACCAAGGAATTTCCCGGTGTGAAGGCGCTCGACGACGTGACGCTGTCCGTGGCCGAGGGCGAGATTCACGCGCTCGTCGGCGAGAACGGCGCCGGCAAGTCCACCCTGATGAAGGTGCTTTCGGGCGTCTACCCGCACGGGTCCTACGACGGCGAGATCGTCTACGACGGCAAGCCCCGCGCCTTCCGCTCGATCCGCGACAGCGAGGACGTGGGCATCATCATCATCCACCAGGAACTGGCGCTGATCCCGCTGCTGTCGGTGGCCGAGAACATCTTCCTGGGCAACGAACGCGCCACGCGCGGCATCATCGACTGGCGCGCGACCTACGCCCGCGCCGCCGAACTGCTGGCCCGCGTGGGCCTTCACGAACACCCCGAGACGATCCTAGACGACCTCGGCCTCGGCAAGCAGCAGCTGGTCGAGATCGCCAAGGCGCTGTCGAAGAACGTGCGCCTGCTGATCCTGGACGAGCCGACGTCGTCGCTCAACGAGACCGACAGCGCCAAGCTGCTGGATCTGCTGCTGGATTTCCGCAAGAAGGGCCTGACCTCGATCCTGATCTCGCACAAGCTTAACGAGGTCTCGAAGGTCGCCGACACGATCACTGTGCTGCGCGATGGCGCCACCGTCGCCCGCATGAACTGTGCCGACGGCGTGGACGAGAACGACATCGTTCGCAACATGGTCGGTCGCGCGCTCGAGGACCGCTATCCGCCCAAGGGCGACGGGCGGCCGGGCGAGATCGCGATGGAGGTCCGCGACTGGACCGTGCATCACCCGCTGCATTCCGAACGCCGCGTCGTCGACCGCGTCAGCTTTCACGTCCGCCGGGGCGAGGTGCTGGGCATCGCCGGGCTGATGGGCGCCGGCCGGACCGAGCTGGCCATGAGCCTCTTCGGCCGCTCTTACGGCCGCGACATCAGCGGCAGCGTGTCGATCAACGGCGCGCCCGCGGACCTGTCGACCGTGCGCCGCGCCATCGACGCGGGCCTCGCCTACGCGACCGAGGATCGAAAGACCTTCGGCCTCGTGCTGGACGAGACCATCCGCCGCAACGTGCCGCTGGCCGACCTGCCGGCGATCTCGCGCAACGGAATCGTCGACCAGGCGCGCGAGGCCGAAGTCGCGCAGGACTACCGCAAGCGGCTGGCGATCAAGTCGTCGTCGATCGAGCAGGTCACCGTGAACCTGTCGGGCGGCAACCAGCAGAAAGTCGTGCTGTCCAAGTGGCTGTTCGCCGACCCCGACATCCTCATCCTCGACGAACCGACCCGCGGCATCGACGTGGGCGCGAAGTACGAGATCTACGCGGTCATCCGTGACCTCGCGGCACAGGGCAAGGCGAT
>NZ_JBELMH010000051.1:10646-15701 GCF_042096055.1 Citreimonas sp.
CGAAGTACGAGATCTACGCGGTCATCCGTGACCTCGCGGCACAGGGCAAGGCGATCATCGTGATCTCGTCGGAACTGCCCGAGCTGCTGGGTGTCACCGACCGCCTCTACGTCATGAACGAAGGCCGCCTGGTGGGCGAGATGCCCACCGCCGAGGCCAGCCAGGAAAAGATAATGTCCAGAATCGTCAAGTCGGGAGAAGCCGCATGACCGACACCACAACTCAAGCCTCGAGCGGGACTGCGGGCGGAGCGAAATCCGGCTGGCAATTCCTCAAGGGCCACATCCGCGAGTACGGTATCCTGATCGCGCTGGTGGTCATCATGGCCTTCTTCCAGGTCGCGACGGGCGGCATCCTGCTGAAACCGGTGAACCTGACCAACCTGATCCTGCAGAACTCGTACATCGTCATCATGGCGGTGGGCATGCTGCTGGTGATCGTCTGCGGACACATCGACCTGTCGGTCGGCTCGGTCCTGGGCTTCATCGGCGCGCTGGCCGCCGTGATGATTGTGAACTGGGGTCTGCCCTGGCTGGTCGCTGCGATCCTGTGCCTTGCGGCCGGGGCGTTGATCGGCGCGGCGCAGGGGTTCTGGGTCGCGTATTTCCGTATCCCCTCCTTCATCGTGACGCTGGCGGGCATGCTGGTCTTCAAGGGTCTGACGCTGTGGCTGCTGGCCGGGCAGTCCGTGGGGCCCTTCCCGCCGGAATTCCGCCTGATCTCGTCGGGCTTCGTGCCGGATCTCTTCGGCGGCGAGAACCTGAACCTGCTGTCTCTGATCGTGGGCGTCGCCGTGGCGGGGCTGCTGCTGTGGTTGGCCGTGCGCAACCGCGCCCGCCAGACCGCCGCCGGCGCCGAGACCGAGCCCTTCGCCTTCTTCGCGGCACGCACCGGGCTGATCTTCGTGGCGCTGGTCTACATGTCCTGGCTGATGGCCGATTTCCGCGGCCTGCCCAACGTCTTCATCGTCATGGCGCTGCTGATCGCGGTCTATTCCTTCCTGACCTCGCGCACGACCTTCGGCCGGCGGCTCTATGCCATCGGCGGCAACGAGAAGGCGGCCAGCCTGTCGGGCATCAACTCCAAGCGCCTGACCTTCCTGACCTTCGCCAACATGGGCATGCTGGCGGCGCTCGCGGGCCTCGTCTTCGCCGCGCGCCTGAACACCGCCACGCCCAAGGCCGGCGTCGCGTTCGAGCTGGACGTGATCGCGGCGGTCTTCATCGGCGGCGCGTCGATGTCGGGCGGCGTGGGCACCGTGATCGGCGCGGTCGTGGGCGCCTTCATCATGGGCGTGATGAACAACGGCATGTCGATCCTGGGCATCGGCATCGACTGGCAGCAGGTCATCAAGGGCCTCGTGCTGCTGGCGGCTGTGGTGTTCGACGTGCTGAACAAGCAGAAAGGGTAACGACATGCTGATCTCACAATACGCACGCGAGGACGGCACGCCCCAGCTGGTGGCGCGCGACGGCACCGAGGCCTACGAGGTCCGGACCGGCCAGTCGCTCTATGCCCTCGCGACCGAATGCGTCGAGACCGGCCAGACCCTGCGCGACCGCATCGCGACGCTCGGCATGGGCAAGGCGATCGACCTCGAAGCGCTCTATGCCGCGGGGCGCCTGCTGCCGCCAGTGACGCATCCCGACCCGGCGCACCTGCACCTGACCGGCACGGGGCTTACGCATCTCGGCTCGGCCTCGACGCGCGCGGACATGCACAAGAAGGCCACCGGCGACGAGACCGACAGCATGAAGATGTTCCGCATGGGCGTCGAAGGCGGCAAGCCCGCCAACGGCTCGGCGGGCGTCCAACCCGAGTGGTTCTACAAGGGCAACGGCACCAACCTGGTCGCCCCCGGCGCGCCGCTCGTCTCGCCCGACTTCGCCGAGGACGGCGGAGAGGAACCCGAGATCGCCGGCATCTACCTGATCGCCGCCGACGGCACGCCCGTCCGCTTGGGATGGGCGCTGGCGAACGAATTCTCGGACCACGTGATGGAGCGGCGCAACTACCTGTACCTCGCGCATTCCAAGCTGCGCCCGGCCGCGATCGGCCCCGAACTGGTGATTGGCGAGCTGCCCGAGCACGTCGAGGGCACGTCGCGCGTCCGCCGCGGCAACGAGGTGATCTTCGAGAAGCCGTTCCTGTCGGGCGAGGCGAATATGAGCCATTCCTTCGCCAACCTCGAACACCATCACTTCAAGTACCCGCTGTTCCGGCAGCCCGGCGATCTGCACGTGCACATGTTCGGCACCGCGACGCTGTCCTTCGCCTCCGGCGTGCAGACCCGCGACGGCGACGTCTTCGAGATCGAGGCCGCGCCCTTCGGCCTGCCGCTGCGAAACCCGCTCGCCTTCACGCCGCTCGGCACGCCCGAGCCACGCACCGAAATCCGCACTCTGTAAGGAAGCCCATGCCTTTCGAACCGGCCCAGTGGCCCAGAAAACTCAGATCCCAGGAATGGTACGGCGGCACGTCGCGGGACACGATCTACCATCGCGGCTGGCTGAAGAACCAGGGCCACCCCCATGACCTGTTCGACGGCCGCCCGGTCATCGGCATCATGAACACGTGGTCCGACCTGACACCCTGCAACGGCCACCTGCGCGAGCTTGCCGAGAAGGTGAAGGCCGGCGTGTGGGAGGCCGGCGGCTTCCCGGTCGAGGTGCCGGTGTTCTCGGCCTCGGAAAACACGTTCCGCCCCACGGCGATGATGTACCGCAACCTCGCCGCGCTGGCGGTCGAGGAGCAGATGCGCGCCCAGCCCATCGATGGCGCCGTGCTGCTGGTCGGCTGCGACAAGACCACGCCGTCGCTGATCATGGGCGCGGCCTCGACCGACATCCCGTCGATCGTGGTCACGGGCGGCCCGATGCTGAACGGCTGGTTCCGCGGCGAGCGCGTGGGCAGTGGCACCGCGCTGTGGCAGATGTCCGAGGACATCAAGGCCGGCAAGATGACCCAGGAGGATTTCCTCGAGGCCGAACAGGCCATGTCGCGCTCGACCGGCACGTGCAACACGATGGGCACCGCGTCGACCATGGCCTCGATGGCCGAGGCGCTGGGGATGGCGCTGTCGGGCAACGCGGCGATCCCGGCCGTCGATGCGCGCCGCCGGGTGATGGCGCAGCTGTCGGGCCGGCGGATCGTGCAGATGGTCAAGGACGACCTGAAGCCGTCCGATATCCTGACCCGCGAGGCGTTCGAGAACGCGATCCGCACCAATGGCGCGATCGGCGGGTCGACCAACGCGGTGATCCACATGCTGGCGATTGCGGGCCGCGTCGACGTGGACATCACGCTCGACGACTGGGACCGCCTGGGCCGCGAGGTGCCGACGATCGTCAACCTGATGCCTTCGGGCAAGTACCTGATGGAAGAGTTCTTCTATGCCGGCGGGCTGCCGGTGGTGCTCAAGCGTCTGGGCGAGGCCGGGATGCTGCACCGCGACGCACTGACCGTGTCGGGCGGCGCGATCTGGGACGAGGTCAAGGACGCCGTCAACTGGAACGAGGACGTGATCCGCCCCGCCGACAAGGCGCTGACCGCTTCGGGCGGGATCGCGGTCCTGAAGGGAAACCTCGCGCCGCGCGGGGCCGTGCTGAAACCCTCGGCCGCGACGCCCGCGCTGATGAAGCACCGCGGGCGCGCCGTCGTCTTCGAGGACATCGACGACTACAAGGCCAAGATCAACGACGAGGCGCTCGACATCGACGAGACCTGCGTGATGGTGCTGAAGTACTGCGGCCCCAAGGGCTATCCGGGCATGGCCGAGGTCGGCAACATGGGTCTGCCGCCCAAGGTGCTGCGCAAGGGCATCACCGACATGGTGCGCATCTCGGACGCGCGCATGTCGGGCACCGCCTACGGCACGGTGATCCTGCATACCTCGCCCGAGGCCGCCGCCGGCGGGCCGCTGGCGATCGTGCGCAACGGCGACATGATCGAGGTCGACGTCGCCGAACGTCGCCTGCACCTGGACCTGAGCGACGAGGAGATCGCCGCGCGCCTGGCCGACTGGACCCCGCCCGAGGAAGTGACCAAGAACGGCGGATACACGCGGCTCTACCAGGACAACGTCGAGGGGCCGGACACCGGCGCCGACTTCACCTTCCTCAAGGGCTGCCGCGGACGGGAGGTGCCTCGTGACAGCCACTAAGCTCGCGCTCGTCGGCATCGGCAAGATCGCCCGCGACCAGCACATCCCGGCCCTCGCCGCGTCGGACGCGTTCGAGCTGGCCGCCACGGTCAGCCGCTCGGGCGGCATAGACGGGGTCGAGAATTTCGACACGCTCGAGGCGCTGCTGGCGGCCCGGCCTGACATCGACACGATCAGCTTCTGCACGCCGCCGCAGGTCCGCTACGCCGGCGCCCGTGCCGCGCTGGACGCGGGCCGCCACGTGATGCTCGAAAAACCCCCGGGCGCGTCGCTGTCCGAGGTCCATGCGCTTCAGGCGCTCGCGCAGGACAAAGGGCTGAGCCTGTTCGCCACCTGGCACTCGCGCCAGGCGGCCTCGGTCCCGGCGGCCAAGGCATGGCTGGCGGACAAGACCGTCGGCTCGGTCCGCATCCAATGGAAAGAGGACGTGCGCGTCTGGCACCCGGGCCAGCAATGGATCTGGCAGGCCGGCGGACTCGGCATCTTCGATCCCGCGATCAACGCCTTCTCGATCCTGACCGAGATCCTGCCCGTCCCGGTCCACGTCACCGGCGCCGAACTGCACTTTCCCACCAATTGCGAGACGCCCATCGCTGGCGAGATCCGCATGGACGGGCCTTCGGGCCCGCTGGTGACCGCCGAGATCGACTTTCTCTTCGAGGGCGACGCCCTCTGGCGCATCGCGGTCGAGACGGATGCCGGCACGCTGACGCTCGAAAAGGGTGGCGCGGTAATGACGGTCGACGGCGCCACGCATGGTGGCGGGGACAAGGACGACGCCGCCATCCACGGCGAGTACGATGGGCTTTACGCCCGGTTCGCCGACCTGCTTGCCCACCGGGCATCCGAGGTCGACCTGCGCCCCATGGTGCTGGTGGCCGATGCCTTCACCC
>NZ_JBELMH010000051.1:15801-23554 GCF_042096055.1 Citreimonas sp.
CGGGCATCCGAGGTCGACCTGCGCCCCATGGTGCTGGTGGCCGATGCCTTCACCCTCGGCAAGCGCATCGCCGCGGCCGAGTTCATCGACCCGACATTACAGGAGAGCTGACATGCTCGACAGCACGCCCCTCACCGGAAAACACCTGATCGCTGGCGACTGGGTGGACAGCGGCGCGACGTTCACCTCCGACCCCGTGAAAGGCGACGCGCTGGCCGTCCGATCGGGCGGCGCCGCCGAAATCGACGCGGCGGTCAAGGCCGCCGAAGAGGCCTTTGCCACCTACGGCTGGACCGACCGCGAGACCCGCGCGACATTCCTCGAGGCGATCGCGGACGAGATCGAGGCCCGCGGCGACGCGCTGACCGCCCATGGCTCGGCCGAGACAGGCCTGCCCGAGGCGCGGCTGGAGGGCGAGCGCGGCCGCACCACCGGCCAGCTGCGCATGTTCGCCGAGCATATCCGCAAGGGCGACTACCTCGATCGCCGTCACGACGCCGCCCTGCCCGACCGCAAGCCGCTGCCGCGCCCCGACCTGCGCATGATCCAGCGCCCGCTGGGCCCCGTGGGCGTCTTCGGCGCGTCGAACTTCCCGCTGGCGTTCTCGACCGCGGGCGGCGACACGGCCGCGGCGCTCGCCGCCGGCTGTCCGGTGGTCTACAAGGGCCATCCCGGCCATCCCGCGACCGGCGAGCTGGTCGCGCAGGCGATCGCCGCGGCGATCGAGAAGACCGGCATGCCCACGGGCACGTTCGGCTTCGTGCAGTCCAACACCAACGAGGCCGGCGAGGCGCTGGTCACGCACCCGCTGATCCGGGCCGTGGGTTTCACCGGCTCGTTCCGCGGCGGCAAGGCGCTGTTCGACCTCGCCATGTCGCGCCCCGAGCCGATCCCGTTTTACGGCGAGCTCGGCTCGGTCAACCCGGTCTTCGTGATGCCCGGCGCACTGAAGGCCCGCGGCGCCGACACCGGCACCGCCTGGGCCGGCTCGCTGACCATGGGCGTCGGCCAGTTCTGCACCAACCCAGGCGTCGTCGTGCTGCCGCAGGGCACCGAGGGCGACGCCTTCCGCGACGCGGCCGTCAAGGCGCTGACCGAAACCGGCGCGCAAAGCATGCTGACCGCCGGTACCGCAAAGGGCTACGCCGCCGCCGTCGCCAATACCGCCAAGAGCGCCCGCCGCCTGACCGAGGCGGCCGAGGCGCCTGACCGCTGCGGCCTGCCGGCCATCTTCGAGGTCAGCGGCGCCGACTGGCTGGCCAATCCAGAGCTTGCCGAGGAGATGTTCGGCCCCGCCGCGATCCTCGTGCGGACCGCGTCCCCGGACGAAACGCTGGAGATCGCGAAATCCTTCGACGGCCAGCTGACCGTCACGCTGCAGATGGAGGACGAGGACACCGACGCGGCGCGTGCGCTGATGCCGGTGCTCGAACGCATGGCCGGGCGCGTCCTGGCCAACGGGTTCCCCACCGGCGTCGAGGTGGCCGATGCCATGGTGCATGGCGGCCCCTTCCCCGCATCCACGAATTTCGGCGCCACCAGCGTCGGAAGCCTCGGCATCCGCCGTTTCCTGCGGCCGGTGTCGTTCCAGAACATGCCCGACGCGCTTCTGCCCGCGGATCTGCGGGACGTCTGAGCACGTCCGGGCAACATGCATGCCGGCGGCGGATGGTCCGCCGCCGGATGACGGGCCAGGGAGGACACCGGCCCGTCCGTACAGGGAGGAAACTCATGAAGACGCTTCTTTCGACAGCCGCCATTCTCGCCTTCGGCGCGACCGGCGCGCTTGCCCAGACCGTGGGCTTTTCGCAGATCGGCTCGGAATCCGGCTGGCGCGCCGCCGAGACGACCCTGACCCGCCAGCAGGCCGAGGAACGGGGCATCGACCTCAAGTTCTCGGACGCGCAGCAGAAGCAGGAAAACCAGATCGCCGCGATCCGCTCGTTCATCGCCCAGGGCGTCGACGCGATCCTGCTGGCCCCGGTCGTCGCGACCGGCTGGGACAGCGTGCTGGAAGAGGCCAAGGAGGCCGAGATCCCGGTCGTGCTGCTCGACCGCCAGGTGGACAGCGACCCGTCTCTGTACCTGACCGCCGTGGGCTCGGACCTGGTGCACGAAGGCGAAGTCGCCGGCCAGTGGCTTGTCGACGAGGTCGCGGGCGAGGAGTGCCGCGTCGTCGAGCTTCAGGGCACGACCGGCTCGTCGCCGGCCATCGACCGCAAGACCGGCTTCGAGAACGCCATCGAAGGCCACGACAACATCGAGATCGTGCGCTCGCAGACCGGCGACTTCACCCGCGCCAAGGGCAAGGAAGTGATGGAAAGCTTCCTGCAGGCCGAAGGCGGCGGCGCGGATATCTGCGCGCTCTACGCCCATAACGACGACATGGCCGTGGGCGCGATCCAGGCCATCAAGGAAGCGGGCCTGAACCCCGGCGAGGACATCCTGATCGTGTCGATCGACGCGGTTCCGGACATCTTCCAGGCCATGGCGGCCGGCGAGGCCAACGCCACGGTCGAGCTGACGCCGAACATGGCCGGCCCGGCCTTCGACGCGCTCGAGGCCTACATGGCCGACGGCACCGAGCCCGAGAAGTTCATCCAGACCGAGTCGAAGCTTTACACCCAAAGCGACGATCCGGCGGGCGAATACGAGCGCCGCAAGGATCTGGGCTACTAAGCCCCGGACCATGCGTTGCGGCGCGGGATCGCCCGCGCCGACCCGTCCGAACCGCGGCCCACCCGCGGTTCGGACATGACCCTGCGGCGGACCGACATGCTTCTGACCATCCGATCCCTGACCAAGACGTTTCCCGGCACCAAGGCGCTGGACGACGTCGATTTCGATCTGGCCGCCGGCGAGATCCACGCCCTGCTGGGCGAGAACGGCGCGGGCAAGTCCACGCTGATCAAGTGCCTCACCGGCGCGCATAGCCGCGACTCGGGCGTCATCACGCTGGACGGAGAACGCGTCTCTCCACGTTCGACCTCCGAGGCGCAGGATCTTGGCATCGGCACGGTCTACCAGGAGGTGAACCTGCTGCCGAATTTGACGGTCGCGCAGAACCTGACCTTCGGCAACGAGCCGACGCGCCTAGGGATGGTCGACCCGAGCGCGCAGCGCCGGCAGGCCGAGGCGATGCTGGACGGCTACGGCCTCGACATCGACGTGTCGCGCAACCTCTCGGCCTATTCCGTGGCGATCCGCCAGATCATCGCCATCGCACGCGCCGTGGCGCTGTCGGGAAAGGTGCTGATCCTCGACGAGCCGACGGCCAGCCTGGACGCCCGTGAGGTCGAGACGCTGTTCGACGTGGTGCGCAACCTGCGCGACCAGGGGCTGGGCATCGTCTTCGTGTCGCACTTCCTCGATCAGGTCTTTGCCCTGACCGACCGCGTGACCGTGCTGCGCAACGGCCGCAAGGTCGTGACCGAGCGCACCGCCGATCTGGACCGCGTGAAGCTGATCGAGCACATGCTCGGCCGCGCGCTGGACCACGAGGTGCGCGACCACGCCACGGACCACGCCGCCGAACGCACGCGCTCCGGCCTGCTGCGCTTCGAGAATTTCGGCCGTCGCGGCCATATCGAGCCCTTCGACCTGACCGTGGCCGAGGGCGAGGTGCTGGGGCTCGCCGGGCTTTTGGGATCCGGCCGCACCGAAAGCGCCGAGCTGATGTTCGGGCTCAAGCAGGCCCATAGCGGCCAGGCGACCGATGCGGGCGGCACGCTCGACCTGTCCTCGCCCCGCGCGGCGATCGGCGCGGGCTTCGGCCTTGCCCCGGAAGAGCGCAAGGAGGACGGCATCGTCGCCGACCTGTCGGTGCGCGAAAACATCGTGCTGGCGATGCAGGCCCGCCGCGGCTGGTCACGCCCCATCCCGCGCGCCGAAGCGCTGCGGATCGCGCAGGACTACATCGAGCGGCTCGACATCCGCACGTCCGGCCCCGAACAGCCCATCGGCGACCTGTCGGGCGGCAACCAGCAGAAGGTCGTGCTGGCGCGCTGGCTGGCGATGAACCCGCGCTTCCTGATCCTCGACGAGCCGACGCGCGGCATCGACGTCGGCGCCCACGCCGAGATCCTGCGCCTAATCCGCAAGGTCACGGCCGAGGGCATGTCGATCCTCGTGATCTCGTCCGAACTCGACGAGCTGATCGCCGTGGCCGACCGCGTAATCGTGGTGCGCGACCGCCGCCACGTGGCCGAACTGACCGGCGCCGAGATCACCACCGACACCATCGTCCGCGCGATCGCCGCACCGGACCGCCACGAGACGGAGACCACCGCATGACCGGCCTGCGCCGCGTGACGCCCCAGTTGCTGACCCTGGCCGCGCTGGTGGTCCTGGTCACGCTGTTCTTCCCCGACTTCCTGCGGGTCGAGCTGGTGGACGGCCGCCTCGTCGGGCCCGTCATGGATATCCTCAAGCGCGGCGCGCTGGTCGGGCTGCTGGCCGTCGGCATGACGCTGGTCATCGCCACGCGCGGCATCGACCTCAGCGTCGGCACGGTCATGGCGATCACGGGCGCCGTCGCGGCCTGGTCGATCACCAAGGGCTACGGGCTGGCCGGCGCGCTGGGCCTTGCGCTGCTGGCGGGCGCCATGGCCGGCCTTTGGAATGGCGTGCTGGTGGCGATCGTCGGCATCCAGCCAATCGTCGCGACGCTGATCCTGATGACGTCGGGCCGCGGCATCGCGCAGCTGATCACCGAGGGCCGCATCCTGACTTTCTCGCATGACGGGCTGGCCTTCGTCGGCTCGGGCACGTTGCTGGGCATCCCGGTCCCGGCGCTGCTGTGGATCGCCACCGCGGTCGGCGTGACGCTGCTGATGCGCCGCACCGCGCTGGGGATGCTGATCGAATCCGTCGGTGTGAACCGCGCGGCCTCGGCGCTCGCCGGCGTCAACGCCACCGTCCTGCTGATCGCGGTCTACGTTGCCTCGGGGCTCTGCGCCGCGCTGGCCGGGATCGTGGCCACCGCCGACATCCGCGGCGCCGACGCCAACAACGCTGGCCTCTGGCTGGAGCTCGACGCGATCCTCGCGGTGGTGATCGGCGGTAATTCCCTGCTGGGCGGCCGGTTCTCGATCGCCGCGTCGCTGCTGGGGGCGCTGATCATCCAGACCATCGACACGGGCATCCTGCTTGCGGGCTTCCCGTCGGAATACAACCTCGTCATCAAGGCCGGGCTGGTGCTGATCATCCTCGTGCTGCAAAGCCCACGGCTGGGCGATCACTGGTATTTCCTCAAGCGGACGATGCAGGAGCGCCGCGCGACCGCCCAGGGCCCTGCACGGGAGCGTGGACAATGAACCCGCGAAGCTATCCCCTGGCCGCGACGATCGCGATCTTCCTGCTGGCCTGGGTCGTCTGCGTCACGCAGTTCCCCTTCATGCTGTCCACCCGCGTGATCGGCAACCTGCTGACCGACAACGCCTACCTGGGCATCGTCGCGGTCGGCATGACCATCGTGATCCTGTCGGGCGGGATCGACCTGTCCGTCGGCTCGGTCATCGCCTTCTCGGGCGTGTTCATCGCCGTGCTTCTGCGCGACACCGGGCTGCACCCGATGGCCGTCTTCGCCCTGCTGCTGGTGGTCACCACGGCTTTCGGTGCCGCGATGGGCTGGCTGATCCACACGCTTGCCATGCCGCCCTTCATCGTGACGCTGGCCGGCATGTTCCTGGCGCGCGGCGCCGCCTACATGCTGACCATCGACTCGGTGCCGATCGAGCATCCGTTCTACGACCTCCTGGACGACGCCTACTACCTGATGCCCGGCAAGGGGCGTCTGACCCTCATCGGCATCGTCATGCTGCTGACCGTCGCTGTGGGCATGATCGTCGCGCACCGCACGCGCTTCGGCGCGTCGGTCTTCGCCCTTGGCGGCGGTGAGGCGACGGCCCGCCTGATGGGTGTCCGCGTGGGCCGCACGACCGTGGCGATCTACGCTTTCTCGGGGCTGATGGCCGGTCTGTCCGGCATCGTCTTCTCGATCTACACCAGCTCTGGCTACCCGCTCGCCACCGTGGGAACCGAGCTGACGGCCATTGCGGCCGTGGTGATCGGCGGCACCCTGCTGACCGGCGGCGCGGGCTTCGTCTTCGGCACGCTGATCGGCGTGCTGACGATGGGCCTGATCCAGACGTACATCGTGTTTGACGGCACCTTGTCGAGCTGGTGGACCAAGATCATCATAGGCCTGCTGCTGCTCGCCTTCATCCTGCTGCAGAAAGGGCTGTTGCGCGTCACCACCGCCCGGTCGGCCGCGTGATCGGGCCGACCCATCTGGAGGCCATGCCATGAGCGCCGTTTTCGACGATCGCGCCTGCGAACTCGGGGAAGGCCCGCTGTGGCACCCCGAGCGGCAGCAATTCTTCTGGTTCGACATCCTCGGCCGCCGGATGCTGACCCATGGCCCCGACGGGCCGGAAAGCTGGCCGATGGAGGAACTCACCTCGGCCGCCGGCTGGATCGACCGCGACACGCTGTTGATCGCGACCGAGACCGGCCTCTACCGGTTCGACCTGAGCACCGGCGCGCGTGAACCGGTCGCCCGGATCGAGGCCGACCGCCCCGAGACCCGCTCGAACGACGGCCGCGCCGATCCGATGGGCGGCTTCTGGATCGGGACCATGGGCAAATCGGCCGAGCCGCGCGCCGGCGCGATCTACCGCTACTTCGACGGCGCGGTGGAAAAGCTGTTTCCCGACATCACCATCCCGAACGCAATTTGCTTCGCCCCGGACGGACGGCGCGCCTACATCGCCGACACGCCGCGACAGCGCATCTGGACGGTGTCCCTCGACGCCCAGGGCTGGCCGGACGCCCCGCCGGGCGTGTTCGTCGACCTCCGCGCTGACGCGCTGAACCCCGACGGCGCGGTGGTCGATTCCGAAGGTGCGCTGTGGAACGCGCAATGGGGCGCGGGCCGGGTGGCGCGCTATCTGCCCGACGGCTCGCTGGACCGCGTGCTGGACGTGCCGGCCCGCCAATGCACCTGCCCCTGCATCGGCGGCCCCGCGCTGGACCGGATGATCGTGACCAGCGCGTGGGAGGGGCTTTCCGCGCCTGACGCCGATGACGGCCGCACCTTCCGCCTCGACCCCGGCTGCACCGGCCTGCCAGAACCGCGGGTGCGGCTCTAGCTTTGGCGGGGCGGCACGGAGACTCCCCCAGGATGCCTGCGACGTCGTCCGCCGTGCAGTGTGGCAGCTTCAGTTCGTCCCAGCGCGATCGGGAGGCGGCGCGAGCCCCTCGGCCCCCCAAATGGAAGACCACGCGTATCGGCCGCTGACGTTGCGGACGCCGATTTTCCGCGCGAGCTCACGGGCGGCCCTGGCCGAAGGCAGTCTCCAATACGCAGCGAACTCTTCGGCACTCGCCGAACCCGGATCCTTGCTGTTAGTCTTCATGTCCGAGCCTCCTTCTGGAAAGGAGATCGGATCGTGCAGACCCGTCCGGAAACGGCGTTGGCAGTTTCAAGAGCGCGTTCGGCCTGCGCGGCCTCACAAAACGCTTGACGCGTCCGAGGGCGCTTTCGCTGTAGGGGAAATTGACCAGATCTTGCCCAAACTCGGTGCCGTTCAGTGCCTCTCAGTGCCACTTGAGCCGGTTTTCGGGTGTGGTAAGGTTTTTCAGCGGAAGGGCAGAATCGCCTTGTAATCCCTATGTTTGCTTGGCTATACGCGTCGACGGAGACGTGGCCGAGTGGTCGAAGGCGCTCCCCTGCTAAGGGAGTAGGCGGGAA
>NZ_JBELMH010000052.1:0-2810 GCF_042096055.1 Citreimonas sp.
GCGCCGGTGCCCAGCTTGAACCGCGCGATGCCCGGCGCGTCGTCGCCGTTGACCAGGCCCAGGTCCAGCACCGCATGCCCCGCCGCGGCCAGCGCGACCGTCGCCTGCCACAGCACCAGGTTCATCGCGTTCACCGCGCGGCCCGCCTCGGTCGCGTGCCCGATCTGCCAGGTCGCCATCGCGCCGTGCCGCAACACCAGCACCGCCGCCAGCGGCTCAGCCCCGCGCCGCGCCTCGAAGACGATGGCCGCACCGGGGTTTTCCCGCGCAAAGGCCAGCGACACGGCCGCCGGCATCGGCCGGTAGCCCCGCGCGCGCGCCTGCGCCGCGTCCGCAGCCAGCAGCCAGTGACCGTCCCGCAGCGGCGTGCGGCTGACTCGCAGCTCCGTGCCCTCGGCCCGGACCAGCCGGTTGCGCCATTTCTGGTGCATGGCGGCGCGCATCCGCGCCGCGTCGCCCAAGGGAAGCAGCGCCAGGCTCGCCGGCGTGACCAGCGGCCAGAATCCCGCCGCCCGCAGCGCGTCCGGCGCGAAATTTTCGGCCTCCAGCAGCACCGCGCCGGGCTGGTGCCGCGCCACGTCCCGCAGCCACGCCGCGCGATCGGCGGCCGCGCCCACCGGCCCGCGCGAGATTACCGCGACCCGGCCCAGCGGTCCGAGGCGGCGCTCGCGCGCCTGCCACGTGACGCCCGCCGCCGCGTGCCGGCGCAACGGCGCGCCCAGCGCGGCCAGCGCGCGGGCGAATTCCGGCGATTGCGGCAGCGGCACGCAGGGCGAGACGGTGTCGGAAAGATCGAAGCGGGGCAGGGGGATCATGCCTGCATTAACCCGGCCTTTGCTTACGGCGTGGTTAATGGCGGGCATGAACGCTCACGCCCCCCGCCCGAAACCGACCCGCGCCGCGGCCCTGCTGCTCGCCTGCCTGCTGTCGCTGCCCTTCGCGCTCTGGGCCCTGGCGGCGGCCGTGTTCTAGGGCCAAGAGTTACCGAGACGTGAATCCGTCTCTGCAAGCCATTGATTTTGCTAGGGCGTCGGGATGTCCCATCGTGGGACACCCCGAACCCGTCACTCCATCCGGACCAGCGCGTGGCGCTTCTTGCCGGCGCTCAGCTTGACGGGTGCTGCCAGCGCGCCGCGGTCCAGCATCAGCCCCGCATCCTCCAGCGGCGCGTCGTCCAGCCGGGCGCCGTTCTCGGCGATCAGCCGCTTGGCCTCCTTGCCCGACTTGGCCAGCCCCGCCCGCACGATCACCTGCACGATCGAGATCCCCTCGCCGACCTCGTCGGCCGACAGGACCAGCGTGGGCAGGTCGTCGCCGACGCCGCCCTTCTCGAACACCTCGCGCGCCGTCGCCTCGGCCGCCGCGGCGGCCTCTTCCCCGTGGCACAGGGTGGTGACCGCGTTGGCCAGCACGATCTTGGCATCGTTGATCTCGGACCCGGCCAGCGCGCCCAGCCGGTCGCATTCCTCGACCGGCAACTCGGTGTAGAGCTTCAGGAACCGGCCCACGTCCGCATCGGTCGTGTTGCGCCAGAACTGCCAGAACTCGTAGGGCGCCAGCATGTCGCCGTTCAGCCAGATCGCCCCGCCCGCGGACTTGCCCATCTTGCGGCCGTCCGAGGTGGTCAGCAGCGGCGAGGTCAGGCCGAAGATCTCGTGGTCCAGCACCCGCCGCGTCAGGTCGATCCCGTTGACGATGTTACCCCACTGGTCCGACCCGCCCATCTGCAGCAGGCAGCCGTAGCGGCGGTTCAGCTCGAGGAAGTCGTAGGCCTGCAGGATCATGTAGTTGAACTCGAGGAACGACAGCGACTGCTCGCGGTCCAGCCGCGACTTGACGCTCTCGAAGCTCAGCATCCGGTTGACGCTGAAGTGCCGCCCGATGTCGCGCAGGAATTCCAGGTAGTTGAGCCCGTCCAGCCATTCGGCGTTGTCGAGCATCAGCGCGCCGTTGCCCGCCTCGCCGTACGAAAGGTACTTGGCGAAGACCTGCTTCATCCCGTCGATGTTGTCGTCGATCTGCGCCGACGTCAGCAGCGGGCGCTCGTCCGCGCGAAAGCTCGGATCGCCCACCTTGGTCGTCCCGCCGCCCATCAGCGTGATCGGCTTGTGCCCCGTCTTCTGCAACCAGCGCAGCATCATGATGTTCAGCAAGTGGCCCACGTGCAGCGACTTGGCGGTCGCGTCGTAGCCGATATAGGCCGTCACCATCCCCGCGTTCAGCGCCTCGTCCAGCCCCTGGTAATCGGTGCAGTCGGCCAGGTAGCCGCGCTCGATCATCACGCGCATGAAGTCGGATTTGGGATGGTAGGTCATGGGGCCACCTCGTTATACAGCGGGCGAAGCCATACAACCGGCGAGGCGGAAGGTGAAGGGCAAGAACGGGCAGGGGCCGATCTGGGCACTGGGGGCGATGTCGGGCACGTCGCTGGACGGAGTCGACGCCGCGATGGTGCTGACCGACGGCCAACGGATCGACGCCTTCAGC
This sequence comes from Citreimonas sp., assembly GCF_042096055.1. NCBI lineage: Bacteria > Pseudomonadati > Pseudomonadota > Alphaproteobacteria > Rhodobacterales > Roseobacteraceae > Citreimonas > Citreimonas sp. Next base: position 2,488 of record NZ_JBELMH010000052.1, read on the forward strand.
AAGACCGGCTACCGGCCCTACACCGCGGAAGAGCGCGCGATCCTGCGCGCCGCACTCGGGCGCTGGCACGACGACGACGTGGCGCAGGCGGCCGAGACGGTGCTCAGCGCGCACGCCGCGCTGCTGGGCGAATTCGACGGCGCCGAGATCGTGGGCTTCCACGGCCAGACCCTCGCGCACGACCCACGGGGCCGCGGCACGCACCAGGCCGGCGACGGCGCGGCACTCGCCCGCGCGCTGGGGCTACCGGTTGTGTGGGATTTCCGCTCGGCCGACGTGGCGATGGGCGGCGAGGGCGCGCCGCTCGCGCCGTTCTTCCACCA
>NZ_JBELMH010000052.1:2910-9486 GCF_042096055.1 Citreimonas sp.
CGGCCGACGTGGCGATGGGCGGCGAGGGCGCGCCGCTCGCGCCGTTCTTCCACCATGCCTGCGCGCGCCACATCGGCGCCACGCGCCCCGTCGCGTTCCTCAACCTCGGCGGCGTCGGGAACCTGACGTGGGTCGACCCGCGGATCGAGGCGCCCGAGGCCGAGGGCGCGCTGCTGGCATTCGACACCGGACCCGCCAACGCGCCGATCAACGACCTCGTCGGCGAGCGGCTGGGTCTCGACTGCGACCGCGACGGCGCGCTGGCCCGGCAGGGCCGCGTGGTCGACGGCGCGCTCGAGCGGTTCCTGGCCGAGCCCTATTTCTCGCGCATGCCGCCCAAATCGCTCGACCGCGACGATTTCAAGGTGATCCGCAGCCTCGTGCGCGACCTGAGCGACGCCGACGCCGCGGCCACGATGACCGCGATGGCCGCCGCCGCCGTGATGCGCGGGATCGAGCATTGCCCGCAGCCACCCGAGCGCGTGCTGGTAACCGGTGGAGGGCGTTTGAACCCGGTGATGATGCGGATGCTGGACGCCGGTCTCGACTGCCCGGTCGAGCCGGTCGAGGCGGCGGGTCTGGACGGCGACATGCTCGAGGCGCAGGCTTTCGCGTTCCTGGCCGTGCGCGTCGCGCGCGGGCTGGCCACTTCGGCGCCGTCCACCACCGGTGTGCCGGCACCCGTTGGCGGTGGGCAACTCAGCCGGCCATGATCCGCTGATCTCGTGCGCCGCTTACCCGCCCGTGTGGCTCATGTGGCGCGAGACACGGCCGTCCACGCTCTGGCGCGAGTAGTCGAAATCGTGGCCCTTCGGCTTGCGCGCGATCGCGTCGCGGATCGCCTGTTCCAAGGGCGCATCGCTGCCCGGATGATTGCGCAGCGCCGAGCGCAGGTCGGCGTTGTCCTCTTGGCCCAGGCACATGAACAACTCGCCGGTGCAGGTCAGGCGCACCCGGTTGCAGCTTTCGCAGAAATTGTGCGTGAGCGGCGTGATGAAGCCGATCTTCTGACCGGTCTCCTCGATGCGCACGTAGCGCGCGGGGCCGCCGGTGCGCTCGGGCAGGTCGGTCAGGGTGTAGCGCTCACCCAGCGTCGCGCGCAGGTCGTCGAGCTTCCAGTACTGGCCCAGCCGATCCTCGTTGCCGATGTCGCCCATGGGCATGACCTCGATCCAGGTCAGGTCCATGTCGCGTTCGGCGCAGAACGCGGTCATGGACAGCAGCTCGTCCTCGTTGAAGCCCTTGAGCGCCACGGCGTTGATCTTGACCCGCAACCCGGCCTTCTGCGCCGCGTCGAGCCCCTTGAGCACCTGCGGCAGGCGGCCCCAGCGGGTCACGTCGGCGAATTTCTTCTCGTCAAGCGTATCCAGCGAGACGTTCACCCGGCGCACGCCCGCGGCGTAGAGATCGTCGGCGAAACGCGCCAGTTGCGAGCCGTTGGTCGTCAGCGTCAGCTCCTTCAGCGCGCCGCTGTCGAGGTGGCGGGTCATGCGGCGGAAGAAGGTCATGATGTCGCGACGCACCAGAGGCTCGCCGCCGGTGATGCGCAGCTTCTCGACGCCGAGACCCACGAAGGTCGAGCACATGCGGTCGAGTTCCTCGAGCGTCAGCAGTTCCTTCTTGGGCAGGAACTGCATGTTTTCCGACATGCAGTACACGCAGCGAAAGTCGCAGCGGTCGGTGACGGAAACGCGCAGATACGAGATCGGGCGCTGGAACGGGTCGATCAACGGTGTGCTCATGGTTCGACAGATAAAGCCCGGGGGCGCCCGGGGCAAGTCCCGCGGCACGGGCGCCGACCGCGCGGCGGCGATCGCGGACGGGGCGATTGCCACCGCGGCGCGCCGGGCATAGCATGCCGGGATGACCCGATTTCTTCCTCTTCTCCCCCTCGTGCTGGCGCTGAGCGCCTGCGCGCAGGTCGAACGCCTCACCGGCGGCACGGCTTCACCGCAAGCAGCCGGCGCCGATGCGAACGCAGCCGCAGAGCAAGCGCAGTCCCCGCGCCCGCCCGCGCCCCCCGCCGGCGCCGCGACCGCCGAGCAATTCGACACCACGACCGAGGCGGACCGCGCCGCGGCGACCGAGGCGCCCTCGGGCGGCGAGACGCGCCTGGGCGAGGTCGTCGTCTCGCTTGGCGACGTGGCGCGGCCGGGCTTCTGGCTCGAGACGCCGCTGGTCTCGGCCGAGACCGAGGGGCGCGTCGAAGCGCCCGGCGGCGCCTCGGCGAAGGTTACGCTCGAGCCGGCCGAGGACGGCACGGGTAGCCGGATCTCGCTGCCCGCCATGCGGCTGCTGGAGATCCCGCTGATCGACCTGCCGACGCTGACCGTCTACGCGGCCGAGTAGGCGCGCGCCTACTCGACCGTCACCGACTTCGCGAGGTTGCGCGGCTGGTCCACGTCGGTGCCCTTGGCGACGGCGGCGTGGTAGGCCAGCAGCTGCGCGGGCAGGGCATAGAGCAGCGGCGTCAGGCGCGGGTCCACGTCGGGCATGACGATCGTGCGCCAGGCATCCTCGCCCGCCTCGGCCGCGCCGGCGGCGTCGGTGATCAGCACCACGGGGCCGCCACGGGCGATGACCTCCTGCATGTTTGACACGGTCTTCTCGAACAGGTGGTCGCGCGGCGCCATGACCACGACAGGCACCGCGTGGTCGATCAGCGCGATGGGGCCGTGCTTGAGCTCTCCGCTCGCATAGGCCTCGGCGTGGATGTAGCTGATTTCCTTCAGTTTCAGCGCGCCTTCCAGCGCCAGCGGGAACATCAGGCCGCGGCCCAGGAACAGCACGTCGTGCGCGTCGGCCATCGCCTCGGCGACCTCGCGGATGACGTCGTCGCGCCCGAGCGCGGCGTTGAACACGCCCGGCAGGCGCCGCAACTCGTCGAGCACGCCCGACACGTCTTGGGCCGTCATGCGGCCCTTCGCCTGTGCCGCGCGCAGCGCCAGCATCAGCAGCACGTTGAGCTGGCAGGTGAACGCCTTGGTCGAGGCGACGCCGATCTCGGTCCCGGCATGGATCGGCAGCGCGAGGTCGCTTTCCCGCGCGATCGAGCTGCTTTCCACGTTGACCACCGACACGATGCTGGCGGCGCGGCCCTTGCAATAGCGCAGCGCGGCCAGCGTGTCGGCGGTCTCGCCCGACTGGCTGACGAACAGCGCCACGGTGCCCTGCGACAGCGGCGGCTCGCGATAGCGGAACTCCGAGGCGATATCGACCTCGACCGGGATGCCGGCCAGCTGCTCGAACCAGTATTTCGCGGTGACGCAGGCATAGTAGGCGGTGCCGCAGGCGACCATCACCATGCGCTCGACCCTGTCGAAGTCGATGCCCGGCTCTGGCAGGACGATTCCGGTCTCGGACAGGTAGGCCTGCAGCGCGTTGGCCAGCACGACCGGCTGCTCGGCGATCTCCTTGGCCATGAAGTGCTTGTGCCCGCCCTTGTCGACGCGGGCGGCGTCCATCCGGATCTGCTGCGGCTCGCGCGTCACGGGCGCGCCGGTCTCGTCGCGGATCTCGACGCCCTCGCGGGTCAGGATCGCGCGGTCGCCTTCCTCGAGATAGGTGATCGTGTCGGTCAGCGGCGCCAGTGCGATCGCGTCCGAGCCGAGATACATCTCGCCCTCGCCGTGCCCGATTGCCAGCGGGCTGCCCTTGCGTGCGCCGATCATCAGGTCGGGGTGGCCGTCGAACAGGAAGACCAGTGCGAAGGCGCCCTGCAGATGGTCGATCGTGGCCATCGCGGCCTCGACCGGCGCCATGCCGGCGGCGACGTGCCGCTGCGCCAGCAGCGCCACGGTCTCGGTGTCAGTGTCGGTCTCGGGGGCGTAGCCGTCCTTGGCCAGGCTTTCGCGCAGCGCCTTGTAGTTCTCGATGATGCCGTTGTGCACGACCGCGACCGAGCCTGCGCGGTGCGGGTGGGCGTTGCGCTCGGTCGGCGCGCCGTGGGTGGCCCAGCGGGTGTGGCCGATGCCGGCCTTGCCCGGCAGCGGGTCATGCACCAGCGCGTCCGAGAGGTTCACCAGCTTGCCCACGGCGCGGCGCCGGTCGAGCTTGCCGTCGCGCAGCGTGGCGATGCCCGCGCTGTCGTAGCCGCGATACTCCAGCCGCCGCAGCGCCTCGACCAATGCGGGCGCGACTTCGTGCCTGCCCAGGATTCCGATGATACCGCACATGGACTAGTCCTTTCCGCCGCGCGCCTTCCTGGCCCGCAACATGCTGAAAAGTTTCTCTGCAAAACCCGGTTTGGTCACCTGGCGGGCCCGTCCCAGCGCCAGAGCGCCCGGGGCCACGTCCTCGGTGATGGTCGAGCCCGACGCCGTCATCGACCCGTCGCCCAGCGTGACCGGCGCCACCAGCATCGTGTCGGACCCGACGAAGACGTCGCGGCCGATCACCGTGCGGTGCTTGAACACGCCGTCGTAGTTGCAGGTGATCGTGCCCGCGCCCACGTTGGTGCGCTCGCCGATCTCGGCGTCGCCGATATAGGACAGGTGGTTGACCTTCACGCCCTCGGCCAGCTGCGCGTTCTTGATCTCGACGAAATTGCCCACGCGCACGTCCTCGGCCAGCTCGGCGCCCGGACGCAGGCGAGCGTAGGGTCCGACCACCGCGCCGCGGCTGACATGGCAGCCCTCGAGGTGGCTGAACGCGCGGATCATCGCACCCGTCTCGACCGTCACGTGCGGGCCGAAGACGACGTTCGGCTCGACAATCACGTCGCGGCCGATCACCGTGTCCCAGGCCAGCATCACCGTCTCGGGCGCCTGCAGCGTCACGCCCTCGTCGAGCAGCAGTGCGCGGGCGCGGGTCTGGAATGCGGCCTCGGCCCGGGCGAGGTCGGCGCGCGAGTTCACGCCCATCGTCTCGGCTTCGTCGCAGCGCACGACGCCGGCGGACAGGCCGCGGCTGCGCGCGATCTGCACCACGTCGGTGAGGTAGAATTCGCCGCTGGCATTGTCGTCGGACACCGCGTCGATCAGCGCCATCAGCGTGGCCGCGTCCGCCGCCAGCACGCCCGAGTTGCACAGGGTGATCGCACGCTCGGCCTCGGTCGCGTCCTTGTACTCGACGATGCGTTCCAACGTGTCGCCGTCGGCCACCAGCCGGCCGTAACGTGCGGGATCGTCGGCCTCGAAGCCAAGCACGACCACGTCATGCGTCGCCCGCGCGCGGGCCATGCGCTCGAGCGTTTCCTCTCCGATGAACGGGGTGTCGCCGTAGAGCACGATCGCGTCGCCGTCGAAGCCCTGCAGCGCGTCGCGGGCCTGCGCCACCGCGTGTGCCGTGCCGCGCTGCTCGGCCTGGATGACCACCTGCGCGTCGGGCACGTAGTCCTGCGCCGAGGCGGCGACGGCCTCGGCCTCGTGCCCGGCGACGACGACGATCCGCTCGGGGTCCAGTGCCATGCCGCCGCGCAGCGCGTGCCACAGCAGCGGCGCGTGGGCCACCTCGTGCAGCACCTTCGCCCGGTCGGACATCATGCGTGTTCCCTTGCCGGCGGCGAGGACGATCAGGGCGGTGCTCATGCGGTATTCCGGTTTGTCTTCGGGTCGCCCCCGTTTTACCTGTCGCGGGTCCAAGAGCAAGGCGGCCCCCTCACGCCGCGTTGCAGCATATGTCAGGAGAGCCCATGCGCTGCGTGATTTTCGACCTGGACGGCACGCTGGCCGACACATCCGGTGATCTGGTGGCCGCGGCGAATGCCTGTTTCGAAGGCATGGGCATCGACTCGCGCCTCGACGCAGCGACGGACGCGGCGATCGCGTTGCGCGGCGGCCGGCCCATGCTGACCGAAGGGCTGGCGCGCGCGGGCCGCATCGAGGCCGAGACTGTCGAGGCCTGGTACCCCCGCCTGCTGCAATTCTACGGCGAGGCGCTTGACGTGCACACGCGCATGTACCCCGGCGCCGTCGAGACCATCGAAGGCCTGCGCAGCGCCGGCTACGCCGTGGGGGTCTGCACCAACAAGCCCTTCGGCCTGGCGCAGACGCTGCTGACCAGCCTCGGGGTGCGCGACCTCTTCGGCTCGCTCATCGGTGCCGACACGCTGCCGGTACGCAAGCCCGATCCGGCGCCGTTCTGGGCGGCGGTCGACGGCGCGGGCGGCGGGCGCGGCACCGCGCTGCTGGTGGGCGACACCGACACCGATCGCAAGACCGCCACCGCCGCAGGCGTGCCCTGCGTGCTTGTGGGCTTCGTCGAGGGGACCGGCGCCATGCACGCGCTCAAGCCCGAGGCGGTGATCGAGCGGTTCGAGGAGTTGCCGCCCGAAGTCACGCGCCTCATCGGCTAGGCGTTGACCGGCGCACGGGGATCGGCCACGACAGGCCATGACCACGCGCTTCACCGGCAGTTTCACCCAGCAGGAGCCGATCCCCGAGGCCGGGATCGAGGCCGCGCTGCGCGTGATGCGCCACGGCCGGCTGCACCGCTACGACGCCGCCGGCGACGAGATCTCCGAAACGGCCGCGCTCGAGGAAGAGTTCGCCGCGCTGACCGGCGCGTCCTACGCGCTGGCGGTCGCCTCGGGCGGCTACGCGCTGGCCTGCGCGCTGCGGGCGGTCGGCGTGGGGC
>NZ_JBELMH010000052.1:9586-16922 GCF_042096055.1 Citreimonas sp.
GTCGCCTCGGGCGGCTACGCGCTGGCCTGCGCGCTGCGGGCGGTCGGCGTGGGGCCGGGCGATCCGGTGCTGACCAACGCCTTCACGCTGGCGCCGGTGCCGGGCGCCATCGCCTCGGTCGGCGCGCGCCCCGTCTACGTGGGCGTGACCGAGGGGCTGGTGATCGACCTCGAAGACCTCGCCGCCAAGGCCGGGCAGGCGCGCGTGCTGATGCTCAGCCACATGCGCGGGCATATCTGTGACATGGACCGGCTGATGGCGCTGTGCGATGCGCAGGGCATCACGGTGATCGAGGATTGCGCGCACACGATGGGCGCCGCCTGGGACGGCACGCCCTCCGGTCGGCACGGCGTGATCGGCTGCTACTCGACCCAGACCTACAAGCACGCGAACTCGGGCGAGGGCGGGTTCCTGGTATCCGACGACGCCACGCTGATGGCGCGCGCGATCCTGCTGTCGGGCAGCTACATGCTCTATGATCGCCACCGCGCGGCACCCCCGCCCGAGGCCTTCGAGGATCTGCGCTACGACACGCCAAACGTGTCGGGTCGGATGGACAACCTGCGGGCCGCGATCCTGCGCCCTCAGCTGGCCACGCTGCCCGAGCGGGTGCAGCGCTGGAACGCGCTCTACGCCGTGGTCGAAGAGGGTCTGCGCGGAATGCCGGGCCTGCGCCTCGTCGCCCGAGATCCGCGCGAGTCCTTCGTCGGCTCGTCCTTTCAGGCGCTGCTGCCGGACTGGGCGCCGGACCGCATCGCCGAGCTGGTGCGCCGCTGCGCCGCGCGCGGTGTCGTGCTCAAGTGGTTCGGCGCGCCCGAGCCGGCCGGGTACACGTCGCGCTACGATTCGTGGCGTTACGCTCCGGCGCCGGCGATGCCCGCGACGGACCGGATCCTCGCCACGCTGATCGACATGCGCCTGCCGCTGACCTTCTCGGCGGACGATTGCCGGCTGATCGCGGCGATCATCCGCGACGAAGTCGTCGCCCTCTGCGCACGATAAAAAGGCGCCGGCCGTGCCGACGCCTCGTTCATTTCCCCGGGAATTCAGTGAAGCCGCAGGGCCGGGGCGTCGCCCCTGACCCCGCAGATGCTCAGAATACCACGCGACCGTGCTCGCCCGCGTCGGGCGTGTGCTCGGATACGTTGGACTTGGCGACCTCGTAGAGGAAGCTGGCCGAGCCGTCGTTCGCCCAGACCTCGGCGTCGTGCGGGCTGAACTTCACCAGCCGCACGGAATGGTCCTTGCGGCCCTTCGGAAACCAGGCCGCGGCCATGGCATTCCAAAGCTCGTCCAGCTTTTCCTCGTTGGTGTGCTCGTCGACCTTGCCCCAGACATTGGCGTAAAGCCCGGCCTTGGGGTCGGCGACGTGAAAGCTCGCCTCGCCGCCCGATTTCGACGCGCGGTCCGCGGTCGAGCCGGCAGCGGTGATGAACCAGATCGCGTTCTGGTCGGGGTCGACCTGCGGGCTCATCGGGATCGGACGCTCGCCATCGGCGGCCAGCAGGCCGGCCTGGACGTCGCCCATGCGTTTCCAGAAGGTCTCTTTCAGCGCGGTCATGGTGTCCTCCGTGCTTGCGTTGCGTTTGATGGGCCAACGCAAGCCCCCGCACCGCCGTTCCCCGTTGCGGCGCGCAAGCGCTTGACCGACGCGGCGCCGGCGCGTAATATTTGAACAAGCGTTCAATAAGCCGGACCAGCGTGGGGAGGCGCCTCGGCCAATGTTCATGCACTCGATGACTTTCGACCTTGGCGAAGACGTCAACGCGCTGCGCGAGATGGTGCACCGCTGGGCGCAGGACCGGCTGAAGCCGATGGCCGCAAAGATCGACGGCGACAATGCCTTTCCGGCCGAGCTTTGGACCGAGATGGGCGAGCTCGGCCTGCACGGCATCACGGTCGAGGAGGAGTTCGGCGGCTCGGGCATGGGTTACCTCGCCCACACAGTCGCGATCGAGGAGGTGGCGCGCGCATCGGCGTCCGTCTCGCTTTCCTACGGCGCGCATTCCAACCTCTGCACAAACCAGATCCGCCTCAACGGCAACGACGACCAGCGCCGCAAGTACCTGCCCGGCCTGATCTCGGGCGAGCACGTTGGCGCGCTCGCGATGTCCGAGGCCGGCGCCGGTTCGGACGTGGTGTCGATGAAGCTGACGGCGGAAAAGCGCAACGACCACTACCGGCTGAACGGCACCAAGTACTGGATCACCAACGGCCCCGACGCCGACACGCTGGTGGTCTACGCCAAGACCGATCCCGACGCGGGGCCCAAGGGCATCACCGCCTTCCTCGTCGAGAAATCCATGAAGGGCTTCAGCACCTCGCCGCATTTCGACAAGCTGGGCATGCGCGGTTCGAACACGGCCGAGCTGGTCTTCGACGATTGCGAGATTCCGTTCGAGAACGTGCTGGGCGAGGAAGGCAAGGGCGTCCGCGTGCTGATGTCCGGCCTCGACTACGAGCGTGTCGTGCTGGCTGGCATCGGCCTTGGCATCATGGCCGCCTGCCTCGACGAGATCATGCCCTACATGGCCGAGCGCAAGCAGTTCGGCGCGCCCATCGGGTCGTTCCAGCTGATGCAGGGCAAGATGGCCGACATGTACACCGCGATGAACTCGGCCCGCGCCTACGTCTACGAGGTGGCGCGCGCCTGCGACCGCGGCACCGTCACCCGGCAGGACGCGGCGGCCTGCTGCCTCTATGCTAGCGAACAGGCGATGGTGCAGGCGCACCAAGCGGTTCAGGCAATGGGCGGCGCGGGCTTCATGTCCGACGCGCCGGTCGCGCGGCTGTTCCGCGATGCCAAGCTGATGGAGATCGGCGCCGGCACGTCGGAAATCCGCCGCATGCTGATCGGCCGCGAGCTTCTGGCCGCGGTCGCCTGAGGGGCATGCCGCGATGGGCCTGGTTCCTGCCGCTCGCGCTGATCGTGGCGCTCGCCGCGCTGTACGCGTTCCGGCTGGGCTGGCTGGCGGCCAACCTGACCGAGGGCGACGCGATCCTGGTCTATGCCGAACGCTACCGGGCGCTGGCCGGGCCACAGGCGCGGGTGTCGGATTGCGTCGCGGTTCCGGGGCAGGGCGGCTGGGTCTGGATCACGGTGATCTGCGGGCCGCAGGACGGGCCGGGCTGGCGGTTCGACGTCAACCGGCTGGGCGGCCTGGTGGACATGACCGGACCCGAGGATGCGCCGCGCGGTCCGCGCTCCGCGCCAAGAACGTGAATTTCGCCTTTTCGCAGAAGCCATTTACGGATCGCCAGCCATGACAAAAGCCGCCCTTTCCTTCGCTTTCCTTGCCGCCGCCGCACCCGCCGTGGCGCAGGATCTGACCTTCTCGCCCGAGGCGACCGAGGCGTGCTTTGCCGCGGGCGGCCTGGCCGAGACCTGCATCGGCGCCAGCGCCCAGGCCTGCATGGTCGAGAACGAGGGCGGCTATTCCACCGTCGCCATGGGTTTCTGCTTCGACCGGGAATGGCAGTACTGGGACGCGGCGCTCAACGACGCCTACGGCACGCTGCGTGACCAGCGCGCCGCCATCGACGCCGAGAATGCGGATCTGGGCGTGAACGTCCCGTCCTCGGCCGACGCGCTGCGCGAGATGCAGCGTGCCTGGATCGCCTATCGCGACCGGCGCTGCGACTACGAGCGCAGTCTGTGGGGCGGCGGCACCGGCGGCGGGCCGGCCTCGATCGCGTGCCTGATGTCCGAGACCGCGCACCAGGCGCTGTATCTCGAAGAGCAACTGGGCGGCGAATGATGCTGACGCCGGCCGACACGTACGACGCGCTGCGCAAGGGCTTCGCCTGGGACCTGCCGTCGCGGCTCAACATGGCGGTTCAGGCCTGCGACGCCCGCGCCAAGGCCGAGCCGGACCGGCTGGCGGTGATCGACCTGTCGTCGGGCACGCGCGCCGACTGGTCCTATGCCGACCTTGCGCGCCTGTCGCGCCGAGTTCAGGCGGCGCTGGTGGCGCGCGGCGTGCGCGCGGGCGACACGGTGGGCGTGCTGCTGTCGCAATCGCCGCTGTGCCTGGCGGCGCATCTGGCGGTGTGGCGTCTGGGTGCTGTCTCGGTGCCGCTGTTCGTGCTGTTCCGCGACGATGCGCTGCGCACCCGGCTGGGCGACGCCGGCGCCGTGCTGACCGTCACCGACGAAGAGGGCGCGACGCGGGTGCGCGGGCTGGGCTTCGACGCCCTGACCGAGGCCGACCTGACCGACGCGTCCGATGACGCCGAGGCGGCCGAGACGCGCCCCGAAACGCCCGCCTGCCTGATCTACACGTCCGGAACCACCGGGGCGCCCAAGGGCGCGCTGCACGGCCACCGGATGCTGACCGGCCATCTGCCGGGGGTCGAGATGAGCCATGATTTCCTCGGCGCGCCGGGCGACGTGCTCTGGACCCCGGCAGACTGGGCGTGGATCGGCGGGTTGTTCGACGTGGCGATGCCGGGTCTCGCGCTCGGCGTGCCGGTGGTGGCCGCGCGAATGGCGCGGTTCGGCGTCGACGAATGCCTGAAGATCGTCCGCGAAGCCTCTGTCCGAAATATATTCTTCCCGCCGACCGCCCTGCGGATGCTGAAGGCCGAGGACGCCACGATCCCCGACCTGCGCAGCGTCGCCAGCGGGGGAGAGCCGCTCGGCGCCGAGATGCTGGCCTGGGGGCGCAAGGCCTTCGGCGTCACCATCAACGAGTTCTACGGCCAGACCGAATGCAACATGGTCGCCAGCGCCTGCGCCGCGCTGTTCGACCCGCGCCCCGGCGCCATCGGCCGCGCCGTGCCCGGCTTCGACGTGGCGGTGATCGACGAAGACGGCAATCCGACCGACGCCGAGGGCGACATCGCCATCCGCCGCGGCGCCGCGTCGATGATGCTGGAGTACCGCGGCAAGCCGGAGGAGACCGCCGCCAAGTTCCGCGGCGACTGGCTGGTCACCGGCGACCGCGGCACGATGCAGGACGGCTTCATCCATTTCCGCGGGCGCGAGGACGACGTCATCACCAGCGCCGGCTACCGCATCGGCCCGTCCGAGATCGAGGATTGCCTGATGGCGCATCCCGATGTCGCCAACGTGGGCGTCGTGGGCAAGCCCGACGCGCTGCGGACCGAGATCGTTAAGGCCTACGTGGTTGCCCGTGGCGGCACCAAACCGGACGCCGACGCGCTGAAGGCATGGGTCAAGGAACGACTCGCAACCTATTCCTGCCCAAAGGAAATCGCGTTTCTCGACGCGCTGCCGATGACGGTGACCGGCAAGGTCATCCGCCGCGAGTTGAAGGCCCGCGCGGCCGCCGAGACATCCTCCGAAACGGAAGGAACGACATGAAGATCGCCTCGCAAATCCTGACCGGGTCAGAGGATTTCGCGCGCAACCGCGCCGCGCACCTGGACGCCCTGCACGAGATCGAGCAGGCCGCGGCCCAGGCCGCCGAGGGCGGTGGCGCGAAAGCCCGCCAGCGGCACCTCGACCGGGGCAAGATGCTGCCGCGCGAGCGCGTGGCGAACCTTCTGGACGCGGGCTCGCCCTTCCTCGAGATCGGGGCGACGGCGGCGCATGGCCTTTACGACGGCGCCGCGCCTGCGGCGGGCGTAATCGCCGGCATCGGGCAGGTCGCGGGCCGCCAGGTCATGGTCGTATGCAACGACGCCACCGTGAAGGGCGGCACCTACTATCCCATGTCGGTCAAGAAGCACCTGCGCGCTCAGGAAATCGCCGAAGAGAACCGGCTTCCCTGCCTCTACCTCGTGGATTCCGGCGGCGCGAACCTGCCCAACCAGGACGAGGTCTTTCCCGACCGCGACCATTTCGGCCGCATCTTCTACAACCAGGCGCGGATGAGCGCGAAGGGCATTGCGCAGATCGCTGTCGTCATGGGGTCCTGCACCGCCGGGGGCGCCTACGTGCCCGCCATGTCCGACGTCACGATCATCGTGAAGGAACAGGGCACGATCTTCCTCGCCGGCCCGCCGCTGGTGAAGGCCGCGACCGGAGAGGTCGTGTCGGCCGAGGACCTGGGCGGCGGCGACGTGCACACGCGCCTCTCGGGTGTCGCGGATTACCTGGCCGAGGACGACGCCCACGCGCTGGCGCTGGCCCGGCGCGCGGTCGGCAACCTCGGCCACGACGACCGCGCCGCGATCGACCTGCGCACGCCCGAGGCGCCCGCCTACGACCCCGACGAGATCCTCGGCGTCGTGCCGGACCGCCTGACCACGCCCTACGACATCCGCGAGGTCATCGCGCGCATCGTCGACGGCTCGCGCCTCGACGAGTTCAAGCCGCGCTTCGGCGAAAGCCTGGTCACCGGCTTTGCGCATGTCGAGGGCATGCCCGTGGGCATCGTCGCCAACAACGGCGTGCTGTTCTCCGAAAGCGCGCAGAAGGGCGCGCATTTCGTCGAGCTGTGCAGCCAGCGGCGCATCCCGCTGGTGTTTCTGCAGAACATCACCGGCTTCATGGTCGGCCGGAAATACGAGAACGAGGGCATCGCACGCCACGGCGCCAAGATGGTGACGGCCGTGGCCACGACCAGCGTGCCGAAGATCACGCTGCTAGTCGGCGGCAGCTTCGGCGCCGGCAATTACGGCATGTCAGGGCGCGCCTACCAGCCGCGCTTCCTGTGGACCTGGCCCAACAGCCGGATCAGCGTCATGGGCGGACCGCAGGCGGCGGGCGTTCTGGCGACGGTCAAGCGCGACGCGATCGAACGCGCCGGCGGCACCTGGTCCGAGGACGAGGAGGCCGAGTTCAAGCGCCCCACGATCGAGATGTTCGAGCGTCAGTCGCACCCGCTCTATGCCTCGGCGCGGCTGTGGGACGACGGCATCGTGGACCCGCGCAAGTCGCGCGCCGTGCTGGCGCTGTCCTTGCGCGCCGCGCTGAACGCACCCATCGACGAGACGCGCTTCGGCGTGTTCCGGATGTAGCACCGGCCGCCGCCGGCACGACGGATTTCAAGGGGCGCAAGGCCCGGAGGACGCGCATGTTCGACACCATTCTGATCGCCAACCGGGGCGAGATCGCCTGCAGGGTGATCCGCACCGCGCGCGCCATGGGCGTGACGACCGTCGCGGTGCATTCCGACGTGGATGCCGGCGCCGCACACGTGGCGATGGCCGACCGCGCCGTCAGCCTTGGCGGAGCGTCGCCGGCGGAAAGCTACCTGCGCGGCGAGGCGATCATCGAGGCGGCGCTGGCCACCGGCGCGCAGGCGATCCATCCCGGCTACGGCTTCCTGTCCGAGAACCCCGATTTCGTCGAGGCGGTCGAGGCGGCGGGACTGGTCTTCATCGGCCCGTCGGCACAGGCGATCCGCAAGATGGGCCTGAAGGACGC
>NZ_JBELMH010000052.1:17022-23540 GCF_042096055.1 Citreimonas sp.
GCGCCCGCGCCCGGCATGACGCCCGAGATGCGCAAGGCGATGGGCGACGCGGCGGTCCGCGCGGCCGAGGCGATCGGGTATTCCGGCGCCGGCACGGTCGAGTTCATCGTCGACGGCTCGGACGGGCTGCGCACCGACGGATTCTGGTTCATGGAGATGAACACCCGCCTGCAGGTCGAGCACCCGGTGACCGAGGCGATCACCGGCGTGGACCTCGTCGAATGGCAGCTTCGCGTCGCCGCCGGAGAACCGCTTCCGGCCGCGCAGGAGGACCTGACCATCACCGGCCACGCCTTCGAGGCGCGGCTTTACGCCGAGGACGTGCCGGCGGGATTCCTGCCCGCGACCGGCCGCCTGTCGCACCTGGAATTCCCCGACGACGCGCGCTGCGACAGCGGCGTGCGGTCCGGCGACACGATCAGTCCGCATTACGACCCGATGATCGCCAAGATCATCACCCACGGTCCGACCCGCGCCATCGCGCTGCGCAAGCTGTCGCGCGCGCTTGCAGGCACGCAGGTGGCGGGTACCGTCACGAACCTCGCCTTCCTGTCGCGGCTGGCGGCGCACCCGGGCTTTGCGGCGGGTCAGGTCGACACCGGGCTGATCGCGCGCGATCTCGACGCGCTCACCGAAACCGATACCGTGCATCCGCGGATCGTGGCGCGCGCGGCGCTGGCCGCGGCGGGGTTGGACGGCGCCAACAAGTGGGACACCGGTTTCACCCTGTGGCAGCCGCTGTCGCGGCGCGTGACGCTGGCGACCGGCGGGGCCGAGATCGACTGCACCCTGCGCGTGGGCGGGCCGGACAGGGTCGAGATCGCGCTGCCCGAGGCCACTGTGCTGGCCGAACGGCGCGGCGGCCTCTGGCGCATCGATGGCGAACCGGCCGCGCCGGTCCACGCTGCAAAAGGGCAGGTGACGGTGTTCGCGGCACCGGCGGTGGCCTTCGACGTGATCGACCCGCTGGCGCGCGCCGCGGCCGCCGCGACCGGCGACTCGCTGACGCTGGCGCCGATGCCGGGCCGGGTCGTCTTGGTCGCGGTCGAGGCCGGGCAGGCGGTGGTCGAGGGTCAGCGGCTGGTGGTCCTCGAGGCGATGAAGATGGAACACGCCATGACGGCGTGGCGCGACGGCACCGTGGCCGAGGTTCTGGTCAGCGAAGGCGCGCAGGTCGAGGCCGGCGCGCCGCTGATCCGCCTGGACGAGGTGGAAGAGACCGCATGACCCTTGTCCTGCATCACGTTCAGTATGGCCGGTCCTTCCGCGTTCTCTGGCTGGCCGAGGAGATCGGCATCGACCGGTTCGGCGGGCTCGAAGTGGTGGAATACCGCATCGGCACCCCCGAGATGCGCGAGGGCGCGCTGCCGTGCCTGTCGCCCGCCGCGCGGATCCCGGCGATCGCGTGGGACGGGCTCGAGATGAGCGAATCCGGCGCGATCGTGCAGCATCTGGTCGAGCGGTTGGAGCCCGCGCTCGGCCGGGACGCGGATCACCCCGAACGGGCCGCCTACCTGCAGTGGATCCATTACGCCGAGACGCAGGCGAGCCTCGTCGAGCAGCTGAACCTGATGATGGTCTTCCTGCGCCCGCCGGCCAAGCCGCCCGCGGTCGTCGTGAAGCTGACCGTCGCCCGCCTGCGCCAGACCCTGCGCGGGATGGAGGAGCGGCTGACCGGCGACTGGCTGCTGCCCTCGGGGTTCTCGGCCGCCGACATCATGATGGGCTTCAACCTGTTCGCGGTGCCATACTACGTGAAGCTGGACGAGTTCCCGCGGCTGACGGCCTACAAGGCCCGGATCGAGGCGCGCGACGCCTACAAGCGCGCCGCCCTTCGCGAAGGCCCGCAGCGCTTCTACGACCGCGACTTCTACCCCGTGCCCGACGCCTGAGGGAGGCTGCCATGACCGGACACGTCGAGATCTTCGAGGTCGGCCCGCGCGACGGGCTGCAGAACGAGACGCGCGCCATCGCGACCGAGGACAAGGTGGCGCTGGTCGACCTGCTGTCGCAGGCCGGGTTTCGCCGCATCGAATGCGCCAGTTTCGTCAGTCCGAAATGGGTGCCGCAGATGGCGGATTCGGCCGAGGTGCTGGCCGGCATCCGCCGCGCGCCGGGCGTGTCCTACGCCGCGCTGACGCCCAACATGAAGGGGCTCGAACGCGCCATCGAAGCGAGGGCGGACGAGGTGTCGGTCTTCGGCTCGGCCTCGGAAGGGTTCTCGTGCGCGAACATCAACGCGACCATCGCCGAAAGCCTCGAGCGGTTCGCGCCAGTGGTGGCCGCCGCGCGCGAGGCCGGGCTTCCGGTGCGCGGCTACGTTTCCTGCGTGTGCGACTGTCCGTTCGACGGGCCGGTGCCGCCCGAGGCGGTGGCACGGGTCGCGGCCGCGCTACGCGCCATGGGCTGCTACGAGATCAGCCTGGGCGACACGATCGGGCGAGCCACTCCCGAGGCCGTCGACGCGATGCTGGCGGCGGTTCTGGACGAGGTGCCGGCAAACGAGCTGGCGGGGCATTTCCACGACACCGCGGGCCGCGCGCTAAGCAACGTCGAGGCGGCGCTGGCGCGCGGGCTGCGGGTGTTCGACGCAGCGGTGGGCGGCCTCGGCGGCTGTCCCTACGCCCCGGGGGCCGCGGGCAACGTGGCGACCGAGGCGGTGCACGACCGGCTGACGGCGCTCGGCTACGACACCGGGCTGGACCCGGCGGTGCTGGCCAGCGCCGCGACCATGGCGCGGGCGATGCGGCCGCCGCGCGAGACCATCCAGCAGGAGGCAGGACGATGACCGGACTGATCGACGTCGCCCGCGACGCGCGCGGCGTGACCACCATCACGCTGAACCGCCCCGACAAGCACAACGCCCTGTCGGCCGAGATGCTGACCGAGCTCGAAGGCGTGGCACAGGCGGTGGCCGAGGATGCCGAGACGCGCGTCGTCGTACTGACCGCCGCCGGGCGCAGCTTTTGCGCGGGGGGCGACCTTGCATGGATGCGCGAGCAATTCGGCATGGACACTCGCACGCGGCGGCGCGAGTCGAAGCGCATCGCCAGCGCGCTGGGGGCGCTTTATGCGCTGCCGCAGCCGCTGATCGGGCGGGTGCAGGGCAACGCGTTCGGTGGCGGCGTCGGGCTGGTGTCGGTCTGCGACGTGGCGATCGCCGTCGAGGGCGCGAAGTTTGCGCTGACTGAGACGAAGCTGGGTCTGATCCCGGCCAATATCGGCCCCTACGTGATCGGCCGCATGGGGGCGGGCAGCGCGCAGCAGGTCTTCATGTCCGGCCGCGTGTTCGAGGCGCCCGAGGCGGTGCGCCTGAACCTGCTGTCGCGGTCGGTGCCCGCCGACGCGCTGGAAAACGCGGTCGCCGCCGAGGTCACGCCGTACCTGGCCTGCGCGCCCGGCGCCGTGCGCGACGCCAAGCGGCTGCTGCGCGATCTCGGTGGAGAGGTGCGCACCTCGGACGTCGAGATGGCGATCGACGCGCTGGCCCTGCGCTGGGAGACCGCCGAGGCGCAGGAGGGCGTCGGCGCGTTCCTCGACAAGCGCCGCGCACCCTGGGACGACAGCACGGGCTAGCCCGCCCGCGCCGCGACGCCGCGTCAGGCGGCAGCGGCGCGCGCGCAGCCTTTTGTCGCAACATCCCCACGCGCCTAACGCGCTGAAAATGCGCCATATTCCCGTTTGGCAAACTGAGCGCACCCGGTTGACCCTTTGATCCGCCGGGAGTAAAGCCACATGTGACAGGTGCGACGCCCGCGGCGCGCGCCCGGATTCCGCGCGGATCGTCCGAGCCTAAGGCGGACCGGCGCGCGGGGCCCGACCGAAACGACCTGAGCGAAGGGGATTTCACGTGGACGAACTGCTTCGGGAATACCTTCCCATCCTCGTCTTCCTGGCCGTCGCGATCGGCCTGGGGCTGGTGCTGATCCTCGCCGCGCTGGTGGTGGCGGTGCGCAATCCCGACCCCGAGAAGGTCAGCGCCTACGAATGCGGCTTCAACGCCTTCGACGACGCGCGCATGAAATTCGACGTCCGGTTCTACCTCGTGTCGATCCTGTTCATCATCTTCGACCTGGAAATCGCGTTCCTGTTCCCCTGGGCGGTCGCGTTCCAGCACGTAAGCATGGTGGGCTTCTGGTCGATGATGGCGTTCCTGGCGCTGCTGACCGTGGGCTTCGCCTACGAATGGAAGAAGGGGGCACTGGAATGGCAGTGAAGGATCCCGACGTGAACGAACCCGACGTGACCCACGTCCAGAGCGAGGGCTACCAGACCCCGCGCGTGAAATCCGGCCCCTCGGCGAAGGTGCCGCTGGAGGCCGACGCGCCGGGCTACGTCGCCGACCCGGTGACGCAGACGCTGAACCGCGAGCTGCAGGACAAGGGCTTTCTGCTGACCTCGACCGAGGACATCATCAACTGGGCGCGCACCGGCTCGCTGCACTGGATGACGTTCGGCCTGGCCTGCTGCGCGGTCGAGATGATGCATTCGTCGATGCCGCGCTACGATCTGGAACGCTTCGGTGTCGCGCCGCGCGCCTCGCCGCGCCAGTCCGACCTGATGATCGTGGCCGGCACGTTGACCAACAAGATGGCGCCGGCGCTGCGCAAGGTCTACGACCAGATGCCCGAGCCGCGCTACGTTATCAGCATGGGCTCGTGCGCCAACGGCGGCGGGTACTACCACTACAGCTACAGCGTCGTGCGCGGCTGCGACCGGATCGTGCCGGTCGACATCTATGTCCCCGGCTGCCCCCCCACGGCCGAGGCGCTGGTCTACGGAATCATGGCGCTGCAGAAGAAGATCCGCCGCACCGGCACGCTGGTGCGCTGATCGCATGACCGCGCGGACGAAGGCCCTGAAGGAGAGAGCGCGATGACCGATGCGCTGAACGAGCTGGGAAGTCACATCGAGGCACGGCGCCCGGATTGCGTGCTGGGCTGGCAGGTCTCGCACGGCGAGCTGACGATCGACGTGACGCTGTCGAACCTGCGCGGCCTCGTCGAGTTCCTCAAGACCGACGCCACCTGCCGGTTCACCACGCTGATCGACATCACCGCGGTGGACTACCCGCAGCGGCCCAAGCGCTTCGACGTGGTCTACCACTTCCTGTCGATGTGGCAGAACCACCGCATCCGCCTGCGCGTCCCCGTGCGCGAGGACGACACCGTGCCCTCGATCACCGCGGTGCACCCCTCGGCCAACTGGTTCGAGCGCGAAATCTTTGACATGTTCGGGCTGCTGTTCTCGGGTCATCCCGACCTGCGCCGCATCCTGACCGATTACGGCTTTCGCGGTCATCCGCTGCGCAAGGACTTCCCCACCACCGGCTATACCGAGGTGCGCTACGACGAAGAGCAGAAGCGCGTCGTCTACGAGCCCGTGAGCCTGGTGCAGGAATACCGCCAGTTCGACTTCATGTCGCCCTGGGAGGGTGCGGAATACGTGCTGCCCGGCGACGAGAAGACCGACGCCGCGGCCAACGAGAAGGCGAAGGGCTGATGGGTTTCCTCGTCTGGCTGGCGGTCACGATCGCCACGATCATTCCGCTGATGAAGCTGCTGCCGCATTTCGGCGTGCACAAGTACTGGGCCTTCGCCGCGGTCATCCCGATCGTGCCGCTGATCCTGCTGTGGGTCATGGCGATGAAGCTGCAGGAAATGGAGAGACTGTGATGGACGGCTCCAAGGGATTCGACGACGCCCAGACGGGCGAGCAGAAGATCCGCAACTTCAACATCAACTTCGGCCCGCAGCACCCGGCGGCGCACGGCGTGCTGCGCCTCGTGCTGGAACTCGACGGCGAGATCGTCGAGCGCTGCGATCCGCATATCGGCCTGCTGCACCGCGGCACCGAGAAGCTGATGGAAAGCCGGACCTACCTGCAGAACCTGCCGTATTTCGACCGGTTGGACTATGTCGCGCCGATGAACCAGGAACACGCCTGGTGCCTGGCGATCGAGAAACTCACCGGCGTCGAGGTGCCGCGCCGCGCCTCGCTGATCCGGGTGCTGTACTCCGAGATCGGGCGCGTTCTGAACCACCTGCTCAACGTCACGACGCAGGCGATGGACGTGGGCGCTCTGACCCCGCCGCTGTGGGGCTTCGAAGAGCGCGAGAAGCTGATGATCTTCTACGAGCGCGCCAGTGGCGCGCGGCTGCACGCCGCGTATTTCCGGCCTGGCGGCGTGCACCAGGACCTGCCGCCCGAGTTGCTCGACGATATCGAGACGTGGGCGCACGAGTTCCCCAAGGTGCTGGACGACATCGACGGGCTGCTGACCGAGAACCGCATCTTCAAGCAGCGCAACGCCGATATCGGCGTCGTCACGGCGGAAGAGGCGCAGGAATGGGCGTTCTCGGGCGTGATGGTGCGCGGCTCGGGCATGGCGTGGGACCTGCGTCGCGCGCAGCCCTACGAATGCTACGACGAGTTCGAGTTCCAGATCCCCGTGGGCAAGAACGGCGACTGCTACGACCGTTTCCTGTGCCGGATGGAGGAGATGCGCCAGTCGGTCT
>NZ_JBELMH010000053.1:0-8265 GCF_042096055.1 Citreimonas sp.
GCGATCCTGTGCAAGTTCCGCAACAACGGCCAGACCTGCGTCTGCGCCAACCGCATCTACGTGCAGGCCGGCGTCTACGACCAGTTCGCCGAGAAGCTGGCCAAGCGCGTGTCCGAGATGAAGGTTGGCGACGGCCTCGAGGAGGGCACCGAGCTCGGCCCCCTGATCACCGAGAAGGCCGTCGAGAAGGTCGAGGCGCACATCGCCGACGCCAAATCCAAGGGCGCCAAGGTGATCCTCGGCGGCGAGAAGCAGCAGATGCAAGGCAGCTTCTTTCAGCCGACCATCGTCACCGGCGCCACGCAGGATATGGCCTTCGCGACCGAGGAAACCTTCGGCCCCCTCGCGCCGCTGTTTAAGTTCGAGGACGAGGACGACGTCATCGCCATGGCGAACGACACGATCTTCGGGCTGGCGTCGTACTTCTACGCCCGCGACCTCAGCCGCGTGCACAAGGTCGCCGAGGCGCTGGAATACGGCATCGTCGGCGTGAACACCGGCCTCATCTCGACCGAGCTCGCCCCCTTCGGCGGCGTCAAGCAATCCGGCCTCGGCCGCGAGGGCAGCCACCACGGGATCGAGGATTACCTCGAGATGAAATACATCTGCCTCACGGTCTGACACCGCGCCCCCCCCCCGGATCCTCCCGGGGCGGCATCGCATCCCTGCCCGAAGAGCACGCGCTCGTGTTCCTTCATCTTGGCGCAAATACTCCGGGGAGCGCGAGGGGCAGAGCCCCTCGCCGTCTCGCCCGCGTCCACCTTGACGAAAGCGCAGCGTCGCGCCACGTCACGGCGATGATCGTAGCGCTCGCCCTGCCAACCCTCGTGCTTCTGGCTCTCGCTGTCGCGGTCGCCCGCGGTGTCGAGAGGCTGATGCCCGAAACGTCGGCCGGGCTGGCGCTGCAGGCCGTGGTCTCGGCCGCGGCGCTCACGTTGCTGTCGGCAGCCGCCTTCGCCGGGCTCTATGCCGCGGGCAACGCGCCGCTGACCGCGTTGCTGGGCGCCGACCCGCGCGGCGGGTTCGCGCATTTCCTCGGGTTGGGGCTCAAATCCGCGCTGATCTGGGCACCGCCGATGCTGCTCGTGGTGGTGACCGCGCCGCGGCGCTGGCGGCACGGGCGCTGGTAGACGCGCTCTGGCCAGCGCATCGCGGATCGTCTATCCCCGAGACACAGGCGAAGGGGGTCTCGCATGGCCTACGTGAAGTGGACGTTCATCATCGTGTTCTGGCTGCTGGTCGCGGCCTTCCTGCACTACACGTTGCCGCAGCACGACATCGTGCGGATCACCGATACGTACGAGCGTCGCATCGATCCCGGCCAGAACCGCTGGTTCTGGGCGCAGCCGGACGTCGGGAGTGACGGCACCGCGGTCAATCGCGACGTGTTCTTCATCCAGACCCGCCGCGCCGACGGCGACGTGATGGTCTATCGCAACGAGGACACCGGCTGGGGCTGGCCACCCTACTTCAAGTTCAACACCTCGAACCTGCAGGCCGAGGCCGCCGACCTGCGCTCGACCGCGGCCGAGCCGGTCTGGGTCGCGATCAGGCACTACGGCTGGCGGGCCGAGTTGTTCACGATCTTCCCCAACGCGCTCTCGATCCACCGGGTGGAGGGGCCCGACGCCCGCGTGATCCCGTGGACGGCAATCGTGATCCTGATCGTGCTGGCGGCGGTCGGCTGGGCGCTCTGGGTCCGCTGGCGGCGCTTCCATCGCAATCGCATCGCGCCCGCGTTCGACAGCATGGGTCAGCGCATGGACAGCGGCGGCGGATTGCGCGGCCTCTTCGGGCGCCGCCGCCCCTAGAACCGGGCGTCGGCCCCCGGCGCGTTTCCTTGATTCCGACGCAAATCCGGCACGACAATGACGGATCGTGCCGCTACCGGCTGGGTCAGGAGACCCGACACAGCCGATGCCCAATCTCGCAGCGACCCTTGCGCTGGCGGTCTGGCCGCTGATCTCGCTGCTGCTGTTCGCGCAGCGGCCGCCGCGGTACGCGCTGATCTGGTCGTTGCTGCTGGGCTACCTGTTTCTGCCCGAACGGCCCGCCGGCTTCGACTTTCCGCTGATGCCGCCGCTGGACAAGCACAACATCCCCGCGCTCGCGGCGTTCTTCCTGATCCTGACGCGCAGCGGCCTGCCCGGCCCGCTGCTGCCGGTGAACCCCGTGGCCCGGGTGCTGACGCTGGTCTTCGTCTTCTCGCCGCTGCTGACGGCGATGACCAACCCGCTGCCGGTCAGCTACGGCGTGGTGTTCCTGCCGGGGCTGGGGCTCAAGAATGCCGTGGCGCTGGTGCTGGGGCAGTTCCTGCTGATCCTGCCTTTCCTGCTGGCGCGGCAGTTCCTGGCCACCGGCGGCGCGCAGAGGGTGCTGGTCCGCGCCTTGGTGGTGGCCGCGGTGCTCTACACGATCCCGATGCTGATCGAGATCCGCCTGTCGCCGCAGCTCAACATGTGGTTCTACGGCTATTACCAGCACGAGTTCGCGCAGACGATCCGCTTCGGCGGCTTCCGCCCGATGGTGTTCCTGTACCACGGCATCTGGGTCGCGTTCTTCACCATGACCGGCCTGATCTGCGCGCTCGCCCTGTGGCGCCTGCGCGACAGCAGCCGGCGCAAGCAGGCGCTGCTGGCGGCGGCGTGGCTGGCGGTCGTGCTGGTGCTGGCCAAGTCACTGGGGGCGATGATCTTCGCGGCGTTGCTGGTGCCGCTCGTACTGCTGCTGACCCAGCGCGCGCAGATCCGCGTGGCGCTGGTGCTCGCGCTGCTGGCCACGGCCTACCCGGTGCTGAAGAATGCCGAACTCGTTCCCGAGGACCGGATGCTGAACGCCGCCGCCCGCGTCGATGCCGAACGCGCCGGCTCGTTGCGATTCCGCTTCGACAACGAAACGCGGCTGATCGAGCGCGCCTACGAAAAGCCGTTCTTCGGCTGGGGCAGCTACGGGCGGAACCAGATCTTCGACCCGCGCTCGGGCGAGATCGACACCGTGACCGACGGGCGCTGGATCATCCTCATCGGCACGCTCGGCTGGGTCGGCTACCTGGCCGAGTTCGGACTGCTGCTGTGGCCGCTGGTCGTCCTGTGGTGGCTGTCGCGCGGCCCGGCGGCCGCCCGCATGGCCGCCACGACCGGGCCGTTGTGCCTGCTGCTGGCGATCAACATCGTCGATCTTCTGCCCAACGCGACGCTGACCCCGGTCACCTGGCTGATCACCGGTGCCCTGCTGGGCCATGCCGAGCGTCTGACGGTGCGCGGCGCCGCGCGCAGCCGGCTGGGCGCGATGCGGCTGAAGTGGAAATCGGTGATGTGACGGCGCTCAGGCTCCGCGGGTGCGGAACCGCTGCACGACCGCCATGGCCAGTTGCCCCGGCAGGATCGCGACGCAGCGCGCATACCGGCCAGCCAGCCGCCGGGGATCGGACAGCGCCCGCCACAGCCACTCGACCGAGAGCCGCCGTGCCCAGACCGGCGCCCGCCGTTGCGTTCCGGCGATGAAATCCAGCCCCGCCCCGACCGATGCGAACCCGACCTGCGGCGCCAGCACGCGCCCGCGCGCGGCGAGCATTTCCTGTCGCGGGGCGCCCAGCGCGATGAAGCACAGCCTTGCCCCCGACGCGGCCACCTGCTGCAACACCTCGTCGCCGCCCGGTCCCTCGGGGTCGAAGCCCATCGGCGGCGCGATGCACAACACCACGTCGATGTCACGCGCGTCGCGCTCCAGCGCGGCCTTCGCCGCCGCCAGCGTCTCGGAAGTGGCGCCGACCAGCGCCACCGGAACGCCCTGCCGCGCCGCCACCCGCGCCAGCGGCAGCACCGCGTCCGACCCCGGCACCAGCGCGATCGGGCGTCCCGCCAGGCGCGCGGCCCAGACGATCGGGTTGCCGTCCGCAGTCACCAAGTCATGCGCCGCGTACGCCTGCCGGAAAGCCGCCGATTGTCGCAGTTTTACCAGGTGGTCGAGGTTCAGCGTCGCCAGCGCGAAGCCCCGGCGTTGCGCCAGTCGTTCGGTCACCCGCGCCTCGAGCGCGGCCCAGTTCGGCACGGTGACGCGCACCGTTTGTCCTGCGGCGGTGAAGTCCATGGATGTGCATTCTCCTCCCGGAAAAGAAATAGCGACTATCGACCGCCAATACCGTGATATTCTAGCAACAACTGTACGGAATCGCGCGTCCTGCGCCGGCTATGGGCTCAGCGCGCGCGGCCGCTCACAAAGCCCGCAATACCTCCTTATTCCGGCCAGAATTGGCTGGTTAACCACCCGGTGACTGCGGCCCGCCATACTGGCCGCCCACCAAGACGGATGAGCCATGCGATACGCCCGGACACAGAAGGCCGCACCCCGGCGCCGGGTCCCGGGTGGATGCACCGGCACGGGGCGGCCTGCATGAGCGCCAGCCCCCGATTCCGCCGTCGCTGGCCGCTGCGCGAAGGTGCGGAAAACCGTGACAACGCGCGCCCCCTCGACGCGCCGGCGACGCCAGCCCCGCAGCACCCCGAGACGTTGCCGACCCGCCCGCCCCGCGCACGCGTGGTCGCGACGCGGCGCGCCCGGCCGGGGTCGGCACCCGAGCAACAGACTGCCAGCGATAATCAGCCGGTAAGCGCCGCGGACCTGCCATCGAAATCTGACCCGGCGATGCACGGGGCCGCGACCACGGCAATCACCCCCGCGCGGCGTGTGCGCATCGCCGCGCTGCCGAAAGCCAAGGTCGCGCGGGTGCTGCGCCGAGTGCGCGGACAAGGCCCCGCGCTCGGCTCCGCCGCGCCAGGGACCGAGACGGCGCACGCTCCAGAAGCCGCACCGGATCAGGTCGCGCCTGTCGGGGACGCCTCTACTCATCCGGACCGCACCGCCGACGCAGTCGCGTACCCTCCCGTGGGCGGCGCTGAAAAGAACGATGGTGAGACACCCCGAACGGCGGCAGAGGTGCAGCAGCCCGCCATACCCCCCGCCCCCGAAACACGGCGAGCCGCCGGGGAAACCGCTGCGCCGCGGTCGCCCGCGCCGCGTCTCGCGCCCGCGGATGCGACGGCGCGGCAAGCGCAGGTGTGGGACGCGCTGGATACCTTTTCGGCGTCCAGCGCGCATCTCGACCGTCACCGCGTGGTCGCCGCCCTGCGCGACGATGCCGCGCACGCGGCCTTCGATCTGCTGCGCACGCGCCTGCTGCACACGCTCGCCGACAGGGGCTGGAAGCGCGTCGCCATCACCTCGCCCACCGCGCGGTGCGGCAAGACCTTCACCGCCGCGAACCTCGCGATCAGCCTGTCGCGCCAGGAAAACTGCCGCACGATCCTGCTGGACCTCGACCTGCGCCGCCCGTCGCTGCATGGCACGCTGGGCCAGGCCAATCCCGCATCAATTGGCGACATGCTGCGCGGCGACGTGGCCCCGGCCGACCATCTGCTGCGGCTGGGCGCGAACGATTTCGACGGCGGGCACGGCCTGGCCGTCGGTTTCAACGGCCGGCGCGAGCGTTTCGCGGCCGAGCTGATGCAGGACCCGCGCACGGCCCGCACGCTGTCGCGGATCGAGTCCGAGTTCACGCCGGACGTCATGCTCTTCGACCTGCCGCCGGCGCTCTACACCGACGACGTGATGGCGTTGCAGCCGCATTTCGACGGCGTGATCCTCGTCCTCGGCGGCGGCATCACCACCCCGAAAGAGGTGAAGGCGGTCGAGCGCCGCCTCGGCGACAAGGTGCCGCTGCTGGGAATGGTCCTGAACATGGCCGAGGACGGCCAGATCCAGCACTACCCCTACTGAAGCGCCGCCTCCGCGAAGCGACGCCGCCTCAGCCCCCGAAGAACACCCGCCCGATCGCGTCGGCCAGCCCGCCCGTCACCATCCAGGCCGCCAGCGCGAGCAGCAGGCCGAGCGCCGCCGCCCAACCCAGCCGCACGTGGTTCGCCTGCCGGCGGTCCACGTCGTTGCTGATATGCGGCACAGCGACCACGGGCGAGACGCCCAGCGCGCGCTCCATGTGCCCGGTCGTGCGGATCGCCGGGTTCAGAAGCTCGATCGCCGCCGCGAGGCCCAGCCCGGCGGCGACGCTGAGCATCGCGCCCAGCAGCGCGGCCGACCGGCGGCTGCGCGACACCGCGTTCACCGGCACCAGCGCGGTCTCGAGCACCTCGATCCGGTCGGTCTGCTCGCGGTCCTCCAACTCGCGCCCCAGTTCGGCCTCGGCCTTGCGGCGGGCGAGCACGGTGAACTCCTCCTGCAGCTGCGCCAGTGCCCGTTCACGCGCGCTGAGCGCGCGCTCGACCTCGGGCGCGGCGGCCAGCATGGTCTCGATCTGGTCGATCCGGGCCCGCAGCAGCGCGCGTTGCTCGCGCAGAAGCGCCTCGTTGCGCGCCTGAACCTCCTCGCGCTGCCGTTCGGCCGAGGTCTGCAGCGCGAGGATCTGGCCGTCGACCTCCAGTTCGCTGGAGCGCAGCGTGCTGAGCTGGCGGCGCAATTCGATCAGCCCCTCGGGCAGTTGGTCTGCATTGGCGCGCTTGAACGTGGCCAGCTCGGTCTCGAGCGCTTCTATCTCGTCGCGCACGCGGGTTTCCTCGGTCGCGAAGAACTCCAGCGTGTCCCGCGCCCGGGCCGCCGCGCGGTCGCGCGATTGCGTGATCACTGAATACATCAGCTCGTTCGCGACGTCCGCGGCCTTCTGCGGGTCCTCGAGCTGCACCGTGATGTAGAGCCCCGAGGGCGTGTCCGTCGCCGCGCCGAGCGGGTTGACGATCTCCTCGATCCGCGCCGCCTCGCGCATCAACGCCAGCCGCTCGGGCAGCGCCAGCGACGGATCCTCGGTGAACAGGTCGTACTGCTCCATCACCGCAAGAAGGCTGTCGCGGGCCATCAGGCGCTGCTCGATCAGCCGCACCCGGCGCGCCGACTGGTTGGTCTCGGCACCGGCACCGGCGAGGTCGTCGGGCACGCGCGCGTCCTCGATCTGCAGCACGGCCGTGGCCTCGTAGGTCTTGGTCATCTGCAGCGCGTAGAACAGCGACAGGATGCAGCCGGCGATCGTGACCACCAGGATCACGAACGCGCGCCGCCGCAGCGCCGCGATGATCTCGTCGAGCGATTGAAACCTGTCCATCATGCGCTCCCGCGAAGGGTTCTTGATGCGGCCGGCTGGATCGCACCGGCGCACGCATCGTGCGGAGGGGTTGCGTAGCAAGCGGCGCGCAGCGCTGTCACGCTCGCGGCGCGTGATGCGACGAAAGCGCCGGCGCCTGTGGTGCACGGACCACGCGCGCGCGGATTGGCCGCCCGCGTCATGGCGCGCCCTCGGCGGCCCCGGCCGGCACCGCGCAGAGGCTGAGGATCCAGCCCGGCACCCGCCAGTGCCGCACCGGCAGCGCACGCCCGCGCCACGCGCACGGCAGCGCGTCGGTTCCGGGGCCGTCGAGCCGCACCGAGTCGCCGCACAGCCGCGCCGCGTCGAAGCCGATCATCGCGCCAGTGGCGGGAAACTGCGCCTTGAACGCCGCCTCCTTGGCCCCGAAAGTAGCCAGCGGATCGGTGGCCGGTTCGTCCGGGCGCAGGATCGCGGCGGCGGTATCGGGGTCCAGCGGCGTGTCGCGCTCGAGGTCCAGACCCAGGCCCGCCCAGTCGCGCGCCCGTCCGACCACCGCCATCGCGACGCCGCCCGCATGGGTGATCGAGCCGCGGATGCCCTCGGGCCAGACCGGCGCACGGCCGGCACCCTGCGGGATCGCGCAGACAGGCTGCCCCATGCGCACCAGCGCGGCGCGCGCGGCGATCCGGCCGGCCACGAAATCGGCGCGCCGCGGCGCCCGCGCCCGCACCAGCCCCGACCGTTCGTCGGGCCACAGCGCGCAGGCGTCGTCGCGCGCCGGCACCGCCGCGCGCCACAGCCCCGGCGGCCAGCCGGCCTGCGCCAGCAACCCGTCTCGCTCGGCCGGGGTCATGCCGTTCGCCTGGCGCGCATCGCACGGCGGCGCGCCATCGCCATCTCACGTGCGTTGGCCTGGCCTTCGTCTGCCGCAGGCGGATTCGTCGGCGGATCCGAGGGCACCCCCCGCAGCGCCGCCACGCGGGCGGCGAGGTCAGCCAGCACGGGGAAGCGGAAGATGTCGGTGATGGCGAGGTCAGGCACCTCCAGCGCGTCGCGGATGTCGCGATGCAGCCGCACCGCCAGCAGCGAATGGCCTCCGAGGTCGAAGAAATTGTCGCGCGCGCCGGCCCGCTCCACGCCCAGGATTTGCTGCCACAGCGCGGCCAGCCTCTCCTGCA
>NZ_JBELMH010000053.1:8365-18523 GCF_042096055.1 Citreimonas sp.
CCGGCCCGCTCCACGCCCAGGATTTGCTGCCACAGCGCGGCCAGCCTCTCCTGCACCTGCGCGACGTCCGGCGCGGATGCCGGTTCGCGCCCGGGGGCGGGAGGCGCAACCGCCGCCGTATCGCGTGCTTCGGACCTGACCGGCACGCTGCCTTGCGCCGCTTGCGCGGCGAGCGCGCCGCGGTCGATCTTGCGATTGGGCGTCAGCGGGAACGCGTCCAGGTGCACCACGCGGGCGGGCACCATGTATCCCGGAAGCCGCGCACTGAGCGCCGCGCGCAAGGCTGCGGAATCCCACGCCTCGCCGGTGTGGAACGCGACCAGGCGCACGTCTCCGGCGCTCGCCTCGTGCGCGATGACCACCGCCTGCGCGACGCCGTCCTGTGCCTCGAGCGCCGCTTCGATCTCTCCGGGTTCGATCCGGTGCCCGCGCAGCTTGATCTGGTCGTCCGCCCGGCCGAGGAAGCGCAGCGCGCCATCCGCATCCCGGCGCACGAGGTCGCCGGTCCGGTACATTCGCCCACCGTGGAACGGGTTGTCGACGAAGCGCTCGACCGTCAGGTCGGGCCGGTTCCAGTAGCCGCGCGCGACACCCGCGCCGCCGATCCACAGCTCGCCCTCGGCGCCCAGCGGCACAGGCCGGCGCGCGGCGTCCAGCACGTAAAGCTGCGTGTTGGCGATGGGACGCCCCAGCCCCACTATCGCCTCGTCCGGGCCGGCGCGGTTCGCCGCCGACCAGATCGTCGCCTCGGTCGGGCCGTAGAACGCGGTGAGCGTGGCGTCGCCCACCGTCTGCAGATCGCGCACCAGCGACCCCGGCACCGGCTCTCCGCCCAGGAACAGGTGGCGCGGCCGGCCCAGTGCTGCGCGCGTGCCGGGATCGGCCAGCAACAGCCGCGCCATCGACGGCGTGCATTGCAGGTGCGTCACCCCGTGCCGCACGATCTGCGCCGGGATCGAGAAGTCGTCCGCCGCCGGCCCCGTCGCCTGGCAGGCCTGCACCACCCGCGCCAGCGGGCGCAGGCCCTGCAGAACGGTGTCGGAGTCGATGCCGAAATCGATCAGGCAGGCGACCTCGGTCACGCCGATCGCGCGCAGCGCGTCGACCCGGGCCAGCGCATCCTCGACCGTGCCGAACAACCCGCTGTCGGTGAAGTACCGCTCGAACGCGAAATCGAGGATCGCGTCCAGATCCTCGGCCGAGACCTCGTCCAGCGTCAGGTCGAAGACGTTGTCGACACCGGCGGGTCGCTTGAACGCGGGAAAGGCCCAGGCGTATTGCTTGATCAGCCCCGCCGAGGCGCGCAGATACGCCTTCATCGGGCCGCGTGCGATCTCGCGGGCACGCTCACGACTGTCCGCCAGAAAAGAGTGCAGCATCAGCGTCACAGCGAAATCAGCCGGGTCGTGCCCCGCCCCGCGCAGCGCATCGTGGTAGAGCGCGATCTTGCCGGCGACCTCGTCCACGCTCTGGCCCAGTAGGTGGGTCAGCACGTTGCAGCCCGCCGCGCCCGCCTGGCGCCAGGTCTCGGGGTTGCCGGCGGTGGTCAGCCAGACCGGAAGCTCGGCCGAAACGGGGCGCGGCTGGGTGACGACCGACTGCAGGCTGCCGTCGGCGCGCGGGAACGCCACCGCCTCGCCGCGCCACAGCCGGCGCACCTGGTCCAGCGCCTCTTCGGTCGCGCGCTTGTTGTCGGGCGGCGCGTTCTCGGGGCGCAGGACGAAATCGTCGGGCTGCCAGCCGCTGGCGATCGCCATGCCGGCGCGGCCGCCCGTCAGGTTGTCGATCACCGCCATTCCTCGGCGATGCGGGCGGGGTGGTGCAGCGGCGCCACGACCGACCCGCCGCGCACGCCGATCCGTTTTGTCACTGCCGCCACCGCCGCTCCGGTGACCGAGGGGTTGGGATAAGGGCCGCCGAAGGCGTGGAAATGCCGCTCGGGCGTCCAGACGGCGGCAAAGCCGTTCTCGTCGGCAAAGCGCGCGCCGTCCAGCAGCAGGCGGTACTTGTCGCCGCCCGCCGCGTCGTCGTTGCCCCAGTAGTACAGCGAGAAGTCCATGCCCCCGCCGCCCGAAGCGCCCTCGCCCGCAACGCGCGCGGGCGCGTCGCCCGCGATCACCACGCGCAGCCCGCGCGCCAGCGTCCAGAACAGCTCGAGCACGGAGATGTCGAAGGACAGCGACGTCACCGCCAGCCAGGCGTCGCCCGGCGCGTGCGGCACGTGCGCGTCCATGCCCGTGAAGAAGTTCGACACGGCGCGATGCTCGATCATCACGCCCTTGGGTTTGCCGGTCGAGCCCGAGGTGTAGATCAGGTAGGCGAGGTCTTCTCCGGTCGCGCCGCCCTCGGGCGGCGTGTCGGACGCGGCGTGGATCGCAGGGTCGGCGTCGAGCGCCAGCAGCGACAGCCCATCGGGCAGCGTGCCGGCCAGCGCGGCGTGCGTCACCACGACGGTCGCGCCGCTGTCGTCGAGCACGTGGTGCAGCCGCGCCTGCGGATAGGCCGGGTCCAACGGCAGGTAGGCCGCACCGGCCTTGAGGATGCCCAGCGCGCCGGCCAGTAGGTCGATCCCGCGCGGCAGGCAAAGGCCCACCACCGCGCCGGGCCCGACACCGCGCGCGCGCAGCACCTGCGCGATTCGGTTCGCGCGGTCGTCCAGCGCGGCGTAGCTGATCGCTTGATCCTGATAGATTGCGGCGGTCGCGTCCGGCGTTCGGTCGACCTGGGTCTCGAACGCGGCGTGGATCGTCAGGTCGGCGTCGAACGGCGTGTCGGTGGCGTTCGGGGCGTCGATCAGAGCGGCGCGCTCGTCCGGGTGCATCTGCGGCATCGTCTGAGCGCCGCCATCCGGCGCCGCGGCTTTCGCGATCGCCTCGAGCCGAAGCGCCAAGCGTTCGGCCATGTCCGCGTCGATCCGCGCGGTGTCCACGTGCAGCACCGGGCATTCGCCGAGTTCGACCGTCAGCGCGCATCCGGCGATCGCGCCCGCGCCGTCGGACAGGCCGACGGCTGGGGATGCCACCGGACGCAGGGCGGGGTCTCGCAGCGGCAGGTCACGCGCGAAGCCGCCCAGCGCGCGCAGGGCCGCGATCTCGTCCTCCATCGCCGTGCCCAGCGCCGCCATCGAGCCGTCGGGCACGGGCAGGCGCAGCGGCACCCAGTCCGAGATCACGCCGCCTTGCGACAGGTCGGCCAGCGCGCCATCGCGCCAGGCGATCGCGTCGCCGGGCTGCCCCAGGCGCACCGCCCACAGCGCGACCGAGGCGAGCGGCACCGAGCCCAAGTCCAGCACCCGCGACCGCACCGCGCCGTCGCCGGCCCGCAAGCCCGGCACGGCGAGCGCACCATGCGCCCGAAGCCTCTCGCGCCACGCGCGTTCGTGACGCGCCACGCGAGCGACGCGTGCGTCCAGCGCGGCGATCTCGTCGTCCGACAGGCCGTCCAGCCGGTCTCCCGGTGCAGCGATTTCGGTGCCGGTCAGCGCCGCGCCGCTGTTCACGTCGCGCAAGCCGCCCAAGACCAGCGCGCCCGTACCGCAGGCCACGGTCAGCGCGTCCGCGTCGGCCGCAAGCACCGTGCCCGCCGCGGCCGCACCGCCTGCAATCCGCGCCTGCCCCACCGCGACCGGACGCCCGCCATGCCGCAGCTTCGGCAGCGCCAGCGGGTTCCGGTACGGACCGTGATCCAGCGCGCGCACCAAGCGCGCGAGCTCGGCCGCAGGCTTGCGGAGATCCAGCACGCCGTGCGCCGGTGGACGGTCGTCCCGGGCATGGTAGCGCCGCGTCGACAGGTCCTGCGGCCGCCGCTGCAGCGCGCCCTCCTGAAGCTGGTCCAGCAGCGCCTCGAAGCCGTCGAGCCCCGCCTCGAAGGCGCGGGCGTTCAGGCTCAGCGCGGTGTCGTCTTCGGTGATCGGGAACGCGCGCGTCACCAGCACGTCGCCGGTGTCGATGCCCGGCTCGATCAGATGCCAACTGATGCCGTGCGCGCTCTCGCCGTCGAGCATGGCCCAGACCGGCGTGTTGAGCCCCGCGCGCTCTGGCAGCGGCCCGTCATGGAAGTTGATCGCCCCCTTGCGCGGCAGGGCCAGCACCGGCGCGGGCAGAACCCGCAGGTTGGCGATCGACAGCAGCCAGTCGAAAGGCAGCGGCGCCAGCGCGGCCCGCAGATCCCCGTCTGCCGCGATCACCGGAAGGCCCCGATGCGCAGCCCACGCGGCCACCGGCTCGGCCAGAGTCACCACCGCCGCGATCGTGCCGCCCCGTGCCAGAAGCCGCTCGGCGCACTGCACCAGAAGTGTGTCGTCTCCGATCAGAACCGTCGAAAGGGTCATGGCGCTACTCCTGCCGCACCGGTTTCGCGTCCCGGCGGCGACGCGGCGCGCCCGGGGCGATCGCCGCACGCAGATCGTGCCAGGCGAGATCGCGCAGGACATGCTCGGGCTCGGCATGGCCGCGCCGGTCCACTAGGCGCCGCAGTCGCCACAGCACGCCGCCCAGAAGATGGCCCAGCGTCGCCGCCACGGCATAGGCGCGGCCGTGGGTCTTGCTGAAGTAATGCCAGCGGCTGTCGAACCAGTAGCCCGGCAGACGCGCGCGCCGCTTCAACCCCGTGGAGGCCGAGCCGATGTGCACGACCTGGCTGTCGCGCACGAAATGGCGCGCATAGCCGGCATCGGCGGCGCGCCGGCACAGGTCGGTCTCTTCGAAATACAGAAAGAACGTCTCGTCGAACGCGCCGATCCGGTCCAGCACCGACTGCCGGATCATCATCGACGCGCCGGCCAGCCAGTCCGCCGGCCCGGTGTCCGAGGGCACGCCGGGGCTGACCACGTGGCGCCGCAACAGGAGCGTCACCGGCCCGGTGCGCGCCGCGCCCTCGATCTCGGACCACACCGACGGAAAGCGGAACGCGGTCTCGTGCGGCACGCCGTCCTCACCCTGCGTGAAGCTGCCGGCGATGCCCACGTCGGGATGCGCCTCGAGATGGTCGACCAGCCGCGCGATCGCGTCGGGTTCGGGAAAGGCGTCCGAGTTCAGCAGGTAGACGTAGTCGGGACGCGTGCCGTCCGACAGGCCCGCGCGGATGCCGATGTTGTTGCCCGCGCCGAAGCCGCCGTTCACGTCCGACAGGATCAGCCGCACCGGCGCGCCGTTTGCCCAGTCCTCCTCGGCCAGCGCCTGCGCCAGCGCGATGTCCGAGCCGTCGCCGCTGGCGTTGTCGACGATGATCAACTCGGCCCGCAGGCCCCGCATCGCCTCCAGCGCCGTGCGCGCCGCGCGCAGGGTCATCGGCGCGGTGCGGTAGTTCAGGATGATGACCAGGATGCTCGGCATGGGCTTACTCGGCCGCCGCGGCATAGCGCGCCGGCGGCGGCGCGCCGGCGGTCTCGGCGCGGTGCAGGACGTCGCGGAGCATCGCCGCCAGGACGCGCACGTTGGGTTCCAGCACCATCGAATCGTGGTCGCCCGGGACCTCGTGCACCGACAGGTCGCCGGCATGCGCGCTCCAGTCGTTGTCGTGCAGCGCATAGGTCCGGTCCGAGCGCACCCAGCGGCCGCCGGTCACGCGCCACGCGCCCGCCAGCGGCGGGCGGAACAGCGCCACCGGCCCGTCCCACGGGGGCGGCGCGTAGACCGCGATGGCGCGGTAGAACGCGGCCTCGATCTCGGCGTCGTGGAAGCTGTCGTCGTCCTTCGTCGTTCCGGGCGCGCGGCGCCGCGTGAACTCCCACGCGATCCGGTTGCGCGCCCAGTTCAGCGGGTAGAGCGGCCCCGCCGCGCGCGCCTTGTGCCACTGGATGACCGCCCGGTCGCGCCACAGCAGAGGCCGACGGTGCGGCAGCGGGGTGTCGAGCATGACCACGATCGACACCACCTCTCCGGCGTCGCGCAGCTGCTGCGCGATCTCGTAGGCGGTGATCCCGCCGCCCGAGAATCCGCCGACCATGTAAGGCCCCTCGGGCTGGACCTGCCGCATCTCGGCGATGATGCCGGCGGCGGCGTCGGGGATCGTCTCGTGCGGCGGCTCGGCACCGTAGAGCCCGCGCGCCTGCAGCCCGTAGACCGGCCGGTCGCCACCCAGAAGCGTTGAGAGGTGGCGCAGGTTCAGCACGTTGCCGAACATGCCGGCCACCAGGAAGAACGGCCGGCCCGGCCCGCCCGCGCCCTCGTGCATCGGCACCACGTGGGTGAAGCGGCGCTGCTGGGGCAGCGTGGCGACGCCGCCCGTCGCGGCACCATCGGGCGTGGGCGCCGCGCCGGTGCGCGCCTCGATCAGGGCGGCGCAGGCGCGGATGGTCGGCGCCTCGAACAGCACCGAGATCGGCAGGTCGACCGCATAGGTCCGGCGGATCATCGCGAACAGCCGCACGGCGATCAGCGAGTGCCCGCCGAGGTCGAAGAAGCTGTCGCCGACGCCGATCTCGGCGATGCCCAGAAGGTCGGACCAGAAGCCCGCGAGCGTCTTCTCGATCTCGGTCTCCGGCGCCACGTAGTCGCTGTCGAGCGTGGGGCGCTCGAACCCGCCGGCGGCCTCCGCGGTCTCCGGCGGCCGCGCCGCTTCGGCCATCAGCGCGTCGAGGTCGAGCGCGCTGACCGCCACCTGACCCAGCCCCGACGCCATCGCACGGTGGAAGGCCTGGGCACCCTCGTCAGGGCGGATGCCCAGCCGCGCCATGCGCGCCAGCCGTTCCTCGGCCGGGCTGCGCGGCTCGGCGCGCGCCGCGTCGTCGAACTCCATCTCGGCCTGCGTCGGCGCGGGGACCGCGCGCAGCGCCTCGGGGCTGGCGAGCCGGCGGATGGTGAAGCCATCGATCTCCATCGCGACCGTGCCGTCCGGCGCGGCCAGCACGATGTCGAAGCTGGCGGTCTCGCCTTCGGCCCGGTTGGCGGCGGCGTTGCGCACCCAGCTGAGCACGCGCGCCGGCAGCGGCCCGTGGAACCGCACGCGCCCGTAGCGCACCGGCGCCCACAGATGCGTGGGCGCCCAGCCCGCGATCAGCTCCATCGCCCAGCCGGTGGCGATGTCCAGCAACGCGGGATGAACGATGCAGCCGTCGCCCTCGGCCTCGGGGGGCAACGACAGCTCCGCCAACCCCTCGCCCTCGCCCAGCGCGAGGCTTTCCAGAACCTGCCAGCGCGGCCCGAAATCCAGCAGCGGCGCCTGCGCCGAGGCGATCCGCCCGCCGCCGCGCGGTGCGCCCAAGCGCGCCCGCATCGCCGGGACGTCGAGCGGCGCGGGACGTGGGAACTCCGCCAGCGACAGCTCGGCCTGCGCGGTCAGCGCCCGCCCGGCGCGCCCGTCGGCGAAGAAGTCCGCCAGCACGTCCATGTCGTAGCCGTCGACCGCCCGGCGCAGGCGCGTGCGCATCAACCGCGCGCCGTCATCGGGCACGCGCAGCGGGCGCAACAGATCGAGGTCGCGGATCTCGAACGGCCCGGCCTCGCCCAGCGCGGCGAGCGCATGCGCTGCCAGCGTCACGCAGGCCGATCCCGGCAGCAGCGCGTCGCCCGCGCGCGTGCGGTGTTCGCCCACAACCCAGTCGCCGACCGTCAGCCGCGTGTCGAAGACCCGGTCGCCGCGCGCATCCACGCCCGTGGTATCCAGAAGCGGCAGGTCGACCGCCTCCTGCACAGCGTCGGCACCGTGCGAAGCGATCGCCTCGGCGGCCATGCCGACCCCGGCCCAGATGCCCCAGTCGATCGCGACCACCCGCGTCGCCCCGCCCGCGCGCGATTGCGCCCAGGCGTCGAGGAACGCGTTCGCCGCGACGTAGTCGACCTGGCCCGCTGGCGCGGTCACCGTCGAGATCGACGAGAACACCGCCATCCAGACCACCGACCCGTCGGGGAACACATGGTCCAGCACCTGCGTGCCGTGCACCTTCGGCGTGAAGACGTCCTCGATCGCAGACGCGCTCTTGCCCAGGATCGGCGCGTCGCGCATCACGCCCGCCGCGTGGATCACGCCGGTGATGCGCCCGAACCGCGCCTCGGCCTCGGCACGGACCTGCGCCATGCGCGGTGCATTGCACACGTCCGCCGCGGCGACCATCACCTGCGCGCCGGCATCCTCGAGCGCGCGCACCGCGCGGATGCGGTCGGCCGCGTCGCCGCCCTTGTGCAGGACCGCGTCCCAGTCCTCGCGCGGCGGTAGGGGCGCGCGCGAGACCAGCACCAGCGCCACGCCGCGCGCCGCCAGATCCCGCGCCAGCGTCAGTCCGACGCCGCCGAAGCCGCCGGTGATCAGCACCACCGCATCCTGCTGGGCAGACACCGACGGCGGGTCGAGCGGCACGCGCCGCATCGCCGTCTCGTACCGCCGGCCGTCTCTCAGCGCCGCAACCCGGTTGCCCGGCGCGGCGCGCAGCTCCTCCATTACGCCGTCCACGACGGCTCCGAACACTCGGGCGCGTGCGGCTGCGGTCTTGGCGCGTGCGCGGCGCGGCCGGTCCACGACAGGCGGCAGCGCCACGTCGAGCGTCGTCACCGTCACGCCGGGAAACTCGCACGGGATCACCCGCGCGGGCCCGGCCACGGTCGCCTTCGCCGGGTGGCGCAGCGGCGCCCGTCCCAGGCGCGCGGCGTCCGAGGTCACCACCACCACGTGCGGCGTCATCCCGCCGCGCTCGGCCATCGCCTGCGCCAGGTACAGCAGGGCGTAGAACCCCTGCTCCTGCACCCGGTGGAAGAAGCTCGAGCCGGGCCGGTGCCCCTCGCCCTCGGTCACCAGCCAGAAATGCCCGATCCGGTCGGGCAGCCGGTCGCGCTCGGCCAGTGCCGCCAGCAGGCGGTCGTAATCGCCGCGGCCCTGCTCGGGTGCGATGACGAAATCGTCGCCGCGCGGTGCGAATCGGTCGCCCAGATGCACCAGCGTCACGCGATGCCCCTCGGCGCGCAGGCGGTGCGCGGCCGCGTCGGCCAGCCCGGCCTCGTCGGCGAACAGCAGCCAGGTCTGCGGCTCGTCCGCCTGCGCCACCGGCGTGCCTTCGGGGTCGAGGTCGAGCGCCAGCGGCGCCGGCCGCCAGACCGGCCGCCAGCCCCAGCGCGCGATGTCGTCCTCGCGCTCCGGTTCGGCCTTCGCCGGCGCGGGGCGATCCAGCCCCGGCTCGATGAAATAGCGCTGCCGCTGGAACGCATAGGTCGGCAACGGCACGCGCCGGCGCCCGTTGCCCCAGATCTGCTCCCAGTCGATTGCCACGCCCAGCGCCGACAGCCGTCCCAGCACCTCGAGCATGTGGCGGTCGTCGGCGACCCGGTCGTCGTGATGGCGCAGCGATGCCAGCGCCTGGTTCGCGGTGACGCACGGGTTCTGCCGCGCGAGGCCGCTCAGCGCGCCGCCCGGCCCCACCTCGAGGAAGACGCGGTTCTCGCGCGCCAGCGTGTCGACGCATTCGGCGAAGCGCACGGTGCCGCGCAGGTGGTCGACCCAGTAATCGGGATCGGTCGCCTGCGCGTCGGTCATCATCCGTCCGGTGCGGTTCGACACCAGCGGGATGCGCGGCGGGTGCAGCGCGATGCCCTGCAGGTAGGCGCGGAAGCGGGCGAGGATGCCGTCCAGCATCCGGCTGTGCGCGGCGATGTCGATTCCGATGCGCCGGCAATCGACGCCCTCCTCCGCCAGCCCGGCCGCCAGCGCATCGAGCGCCGCGCGGGGTCCAGAGGCGACCGAGAGGCCCGGCGCATTCTCGGCCGCGAGGTCCAGATCGCCGCCCAGCCGCGTGCGCAGGTCGTCCGCCGACAGCGCCACCGACAGCATGCCGCCCGGCGCGACCGTGTCGAACAGCGTGCCGCGCAGGTGCACCAGCCCGATGCAATCCTCGAAGGACATCACCCCGGCAAGGCAGGCGGCGGTATTCTCGCCCATGGAATGGCCGGCGAGCACGGCGGGTTCGATCCCCCAGCCGCGCCACATCTGCGCCAGCGCGTATTCCACGATCATGATCAGCGGCAATTGCAGCGATGGGCGCTGCAGCGTCGCATCGGCGCCGGCCTCCTGCCCCGGTTCGGGCAGCCACAGCGCGTGGATGTCGGCGTCGGTCAACGTCGCCAGATGTGCAAGGCCGCGGTCCATCCACTCGGCGAAGACCGGCTCGGTCTCGTAAAGGTCGCGCGCCATGCCGGCGTATTGTGCGCCGCCGCCGGGGAACAGGAAGGCCAC
>NZ_JBELMH010000053.1:18623-23494 GCF_042096055.1 Citreimonas sp.
ACGGTCAGGATCTGGAACGGCCAGTCCGACGGCGCGGACGCCGCGCGCGCCGGAGCCTCTTCCAGCACGGCGAAGGCGTTGGTCCCGCCCACGCCCAGGCTGTTGATCCCGGCGCGGCGCGGATGCGCCCCGCGCGGCCAGTCGGTCAGCGCGTCCGCCACCCGGAACGGCGAGCCGTCGAAGGCGATCGCCGGGTTCGGACGCTCGAACCCGAGGCTGGGCGGGATCTGCCGGTGATGCAGCGCCAGCGCCGACTTGATCAGCCCCGCGACCCCCGCCGCCGTGTCCAGGTGCCCGATGTTGGTCTTGACCGAGCCGATGCGGCAGTGGCCGACGGCATCCGTTGTCTCGCGGAACGCCTGGCTCAGCGCCGCGATCTCCAGCGGGTCGCCCAGCCGCGTGCCCGTGCCGTGCCCCTCGACATAGCCGATCGTGTCCGCGCGCACGCCCGCCAGCGCCAGCGCCTCGGCCACCGCGCGCGCCTGCCCGTCGACCGACGGCGCGAGGTAGCCCGCCTTGCGCGCGCCGTCGTTGTTGACCGCGCTGCCCTTCAGCACCGCCCAAACATGATCGCCGTCGGCCAGCGCATCGGCCAGCCTCCGCAGCACGACCACACCGGCGCCCGAGCCGAAGACGGTCCCCTCGGCCCGGTGATCGTAGGCGTGGCAGGCGCCGTCGGGCGACAGGATCTCGTTCTCGCGGTGGATATACCCGCGCCCCTGCGGCAGCTCGATCGTCGCGCCGCCGGCCAGCGCCATGTCGCACTCGCCCGTCAGCAGCGCCTGCGCGGCGTAATGCACCGCCACCAGCGAGGTCGAGCATGCCGTCTGCACGCCCACCGAGGGCCCCGTCAGGTCGAAGACGTGGCTGACCCGCGTCGTCAGGAAGTCCTTGTCGTTGCCGGTATGGCGCAGCAGGAACATCCCCGTCCCGTCCACCAGGTCGGGATTGCTGCACAGGTTGAAATAGAAATAGCTGCCCATCCCGCAGCCGCCCCAGACGCCGATCCGCCCGTCGAACCCGTCGGGCACGTGGCCGGCATTCTCCATCGCCTCCCACGCGACCTCGAGAAAGCGGCGATGCTGGGGGTCCATGATCGCCGCCTCCTTGGGCGACAGGCCCAGGAACTCGGCATCGACCGCGTCGAACCCCTCGAGCGGTGCGGCGTAAGGCACGTAGGCCGGATCGCGCATTCGGCCCGCATCCTCTCCGGCGGCGCGCAGCGCGTCGTCGTCCAGCCGGCCGATCGACGAGACTCCGCCGACGAGGTTGCGCCAATAGGTGTCGAGATCCGCCGCACCGGGCAGGTGGGCAGCCATGCCGACGATCGCGATGTCGCCGTCCTGGGCTGCGGAAACGCTGTTGCCCTCCGGCGCGGGGGCAGCGGTCGGCGGCTGTCTCATGGCACGCTCCTGACGATCGCGCGCCTCGCCTTCTGCAAGCGCGCGCCGCCGTCATGATAGGGAAATGCGTGCAAAGTGCGGCGGATTCCGGAATTCACTGTGATTGCCCGTTGCCGCTGTGTCCGGCAGAGCCCAATTCGCCCATTCAGCGCGAACGCGCCCGGACCTATGACCAGCGCCCGCACTCCGGGGAGAGTCGCCGCAGGCGACGGGGCAGCGCCCCGCCCGCCTCACGCGACGCGCTAGCCCTTCGGCTCCAGCCGCGCGGCCTTGCGGCGCACCAGCACGGCGCGCAGGTCCTGCATCGCCAGCAGCAACTCGTCGGTTACCGCGTCCAGCTCGTCGTCGCCGGCACGCGCCTGCGCCCAGTGCGCCGTGCGCCCGATCAGCGCCAGCGTGCGTGCCACGTCGTCCGGCCCCGCGACCGCGTCGTCGGCCGGCCGCGCCAGCCAGTCGCCGATCGCCGCCAGGTCCGCCGCGTCCAGCACCCGGTCGCCCTGCGCGCGGACCTCGCCGCCGTCCTTCACGAAGGCCAGCGGCTCCATCGCCACGCGGCGGGCGCGCGCGTCCTCCGTCACGCGGAAGACCTGCGCGCCGCCGGGCCGGCGGCGGAAGTAGAACGGCGGCAGGTCGCTCATCTCAGCCCGGCGCAGAACGTCTCGATCCGGTCGCAGGCCTGCACCAGAACCGCCTCGGACGCGGCGTAGCTGACGCGGAAATGCGGGCTGAGGCCGAAGGCCGCGCCGAACACCACCGCCACGTCGTGCTCTTCCAGCAGCGCGGTGCAGAACGCCTCGTCGCTGTCGATGAGCGCGCCGCCGGCGCTGGTCTTGCCGATGCACCCGGCGATCGACGGGTAGACGTAGAACGCGCCCTCGGGGACCGGGCAGGTCACGCCCGCGCAGGCGTTCAGCCGCGCCACCACCAGATCGCGCCGCGCGCGGAACGCCTCGGCCCGGCCGGCCAGGAACGACTGGTCGCCCTCCAGCGCCGCCGCCGCCGCCCATTGGCTGATCGAGCACGGGTTCGTCGTCGACTGCGTCTGCAGCTTGCGCATCGCGGCGATCAGCCGCTCGGGGCCCGCGGCGTAGCCGATGCGCCAGCCGGTCATCGCGTAGGCCTTGCTCACGCCGTTCAGCGTCAGCGTGCGGTCCTTCAGCCCGGGCTCGACCTGCGCCGGAGTCACGAACTCGAACCCGTCGTAGCAGAGGTGCTCGTAGATGTCGTCCGACAGCACCCAGACATGCGGGTGGCGCATCAGCACGTCGGTCAGCGCGCGCAGCTCGTCGCGGGTATAGCCCGCGCCGGTCGGGTTGCTGGGCGAGTTGAAGATCAGCCACTTGGTCGCCGGCGTGATCGCCGCCTCGAGCGTCTCGGCCGACAGCTTGAACCCGGTCTCGGGGCCGGCGGCCACGATCACCGGCGTTCCACCACCCAGCCGCACGATGTCGGGGTAGCTGACCCAGTAGGGCGCGGGGATGATCACCTCGTCGCCCGGGTTCAGCGTGGCGATCAGCGCGTTGAACAGCACCTGCTTGCCGCCGGTGCCGACGCTGACCTCGGCGGGCGTGTAGTCCAGCCCGTTCTCGCGCCTGAACTTGGCGACGATCGCGGCCTTCAGCTCGGGGATGCCGTCGGGGGCGGTGTACTTGGTCTGGCCGTCGCGGATCGCGACGATCGCCGCCTCCTTGACGTAATCGGGCGTGTCGAAGTCCGGCTCGCCCGCGCTGAGCGAGATCACGTCGCGCCCCATCGCCGCCCGCTCGCGCGCGACCTGGGTGATCGCCACCGTGGGCGAGGGCTGAACGCGCGCCAGCGCGTCGGAAAGGAAGGACATGGGGGCCTGCGAATGTTTGAAATGAACCCGCATCCGTCTTAGGTTGCGCCATCGCAGGGATCAAGCGCGCCGCGCAGGGGACACCGCCATGACATCGGACACCGCAGACACCGGCAACGCCACCGGCAGCACGACGGACTGGTACGGCCCCGACGCGGCCACCTTCGGCGACCGGCTGGCCGCCGCGCGCGAGGCCGCCGGCATGACCCAGGGCGATCTCGCCCGCCGGCTGGGCGTCAAGCTCAAGACCTTGCAATCGTGGGAAAACGACATGGCCGAACCGCGCGCCAACCGGCTGTCCATGACCTCGGGGCTGCTGGGCGTGTCGATGGTCTGGCTGATCACCGGCGAGGGCGAGGGCCTCTCCGCCCCCGAGGACGCGCCGGCGAACGCCACGCCCGACCTCAACGCGATCCTGCTGGACATCCGCGCCGTGAAGATCCAGCTGCAGGCCGGCAGCGAAAAGCTCTCGCGCCTCGAAAAGCGCCTGCGCGCCATGCTGGCGGCACAGTGACGACGGCACGAAAGCGGGAATCACGGACATGAACACGGCGAACCTGAACATCCCGCCCGAGAACCGCGAGACGCGGCTCAAGCGGCTGACCATGCGCTCGATGCGGCGCGGCATCAAGGAAATGGACATCCTGCTGATGCGCTATGCCGAAGCGCGGCTGGCGCAGATGGACGACGCGCAGCTCGACGTATACGAGGCGCTGCTGCACGAGAACGACCAGGACCTCTACCAGTGGGTCTCGGGCCAGGTCGCGCCGCCGGCGCGTTTCGCCACGCTGATCGACGACATCCGCGCCGTCGCCGCGCACGGCCCCTGACGCAACGGCAGCCGCCGAGGCGTTGCGCGAGCCTGAATCGACCGCGCGCTGTTTCGGAAAAAAAGCAACGCGTTTAACGCAATGTTGGGTATTTCGGCCACATCTTCGCGCCAGTGTCACAAAGCGGAGATCGTTATGAGTATACATGCCTCCATGACGCCCGAGACCGATCAGGGCTTCATGGCCAGCTATCTGGAATCGCTCGGACTTCTCGAGCGGCTTCACCGGCTGCTTCTGGACGTCATCAAGGACGAGTTCGAGCGGCTCGGCATCATCGACCTGAACGCCGTTCAGGCGCTGCTGCTGTTCAACATCGGCGACAACGAGGTGACGGCCGGGGAACTGAAGACCCGCGGCTATTACCAGGGCTCGAACGTGTCCTACAACCTCAAGAAGCTCGTGGACATGGGTTACATGCACCACCAGCGCTGCGAGATCGACCGCCGGTCGGTCCGTGTCCGCCTGACCCAGCGCGGCCGCGAAATCCGCGAGATCGTGTCGGGCCTGTTCGAACGCCACGCCGACGGGCTGCAGTCCAAGAGCGTGCTCTCGCACGACGGTATCGAAGATATAACCACCGCGCTGCGGCGCGTTGAACGCTACTGGTCCGATCAGATCCGCTACATCTACTGATCCCGACCATCGGCTACAGAACGTAGCCGCGCGGGACCCAAGGTCCGGCACCGACAGACCCCTCCCCAACATTGCACGACACGCGCGGCAACCGCCCGCTCAGCCCGGCGGCAGCGGTGCGTCCGACGCGCCCACCATGCGGTTCTCGATCTCGCGGAACAGCTTGCG
>NZ_JBELMH010000054.1:0-3641 GCF_042096055.1 Citreimonas sp.
CGCCGCCGCCCGCGCCCGACGGGCTGGTCTGGGCGGTCATCGTGCTGGCGGTGGCGAGCTTCGGTCTGGCCGCGCTGGCGCAATCGACCTTCCCGCTCTGGGCGCGGCACCCCGCAACCGAGGGGCTGCGGGTCCACCTGATGAACGGGCTTTACCTCAACGCGCTGGCCGATCGCATGACCGGCCACTGGACGCCCCGGAAAGGCTGAAACGATGACCCATCAACGCATGA
This sequence comes from Citreimonas sp., assembly GCF_042096055.1. Lineage (NCBI taxonomy): Bacteria > Pseudomonadati > Pseudomonadota > Alphaproteobacteria > Rhodobacterales > Roseobacteraceae > Citreimonas > Citreimonas sp. The sequence goes on from NZ_JBELMH010000054.1 coordinate 233, forward strand.
CGTTCCCCGGTCCCGTGCTGCAACTCTTCGCCGCGGCCGAAGACGCGATCGCGCAGATCCCGCCGGCTTTTCCGCTGACCGCGACGGTCGCGGTGAACCCGTTCCTGGGACAGGCGGGCGAGAACCGCGCCATGGCCGCCGCCCGGCTGGCGCGCGCGGGTGGGCTGCGCGTGACGCAGGACCGCGCGCAGTATGCCGCGATGATCGCGGACGGGCGCATCGCCGAACCGGATCTGGAGGCCGCCGCCAAAGCCGCCGGGCTGGACGCTGCCGACCTGCGCGCCGCGGCCGATGCGCCGCAGCCGGGCAGCCGAGCGCTGCCGATGGTCGCGGACCTGGCGCGCGACGCGACCGGCACCGACTGGCCCGAATTCGTCGAGGACCGCGTCGGCCTGTGGGCCTCGGCGCATTTCGACCGCGGGCAGGCCTTCTGGCCCGCGCTGTCGGGCGGCGCCATCGTGTCCTGGCGCGCCTTCGCCTCGCGCGACCTGACGACTGGGCTTGCCGGGCTGACCGGGTTCAACGCGCAGGTGTCCGAGCTGCGCGGCGACGCGGCCGAGGCGCTGTCGGCCGCCTGCGCGACGCTGGGCGTTACCGCCGAGGCGGCGCCGCTCTACTTCCACCGCCTGCTGATGAGCATGGGCGGCTGGGCGCAATATGCCCGGCACCTCGGCTGGCTGGCGGAACGCGACGGCGGACGCGAGGAAACCTGCTTTGCCCTTCTCGCCATCGCCGCCACATGGGAGGCGGCGCTGCTGGAACGCTGGGGCGACCGGATCGGCGACGGCTGGGCGAAAGCGCTCGAAAGTTACGCCGAGCCGATCGAGCCGTCGCGCGACGACCTGCTGGACGCGGCGCTGCAGGACGCCGCCGACCGCGCGGCCGAGCGTCGGCTGGCCGAGACGCTGGCCGCGCCGGGTGCGGCGGGCGAAACCGGCACCGATCGCCCGGACCTTCAGGCTGCCTTCTGCATCGACGTCCGGTCCGAGATCCTGCGCCGCACGCTCGAGGCGAGCGATCCGGGCATGCGCACGCTGGGCTTCGCGGGGTTCTTCGGCCTCGCTACCGCGCACCGGTCCGAAGGCTCGGACCTGGTCGAGGCGCGCGCGCCGGTCCTTCTGCGGCCGGGCGTCGCCTCGCGCGACCTGACCGGCGCGTCGGCCGACCGCGCGCTGCGGATCAAACGCCGCGCCGTGCGCGCCTGGGGCCGCTTCAAGATGGCCGCGGTCTCGGCCTTCGCCTTCGTCGAGGCGGCCGGTCCGCTCTATGCGGCGAAGCTGCTGCGCGATTCCACCGGGGTTTCGCACCATCATGGCCCCGGTCCCGCGCCTGCCATGAATCTGCCCGAGGCTGACCGCATCAAGGCGGCGGCGACCGTGCTGCGCGCCATGTCGCTGACCGACGGGTTCGCGCCACTTATCCTGATCGCGGGCCACGGATCGCACGTGACGAACGCGCCGCACGCCTCGGCGCTGCAATGCGGGGCCTGCGGCGGCCATGCGGGCGACGTGAACGCGCGGCTTCTGGCGGCGCTGCTGAACGACCCGGCGGTGCGCGCTGGCCTGCCGGCCGAAGGCATCACCGTGCCCGACGACACGCTGTTCATCGCTGGCTTGCACGACACCGTCACCGACGAGGTCACCCTGTTCGAGGATCATGGCCTGGCGCGGCACGCGGCGTCGCTGCGGCGGCTGAAGGCGACGATGGCCCAAGCCTCGGCGCTGGCGCGGGCGGAGCGCGCGCAAGCCCTGCCCCGCGCCGGAACGGCCGCGGCGCTGCTGTCGCGCGGACACGACTGGGCCGAACTGCGCCCGGAATGGGGCCTTGCCGGCTGCAGTGCCTTCATCGCCGCGCCGCGTCACCGCAGCGCGGGCCGCGACCTCGCCGGGCGCGCCTTCCTGCACGATTACGACTGGCGCCGAGACGACGGGTTCCGCGTGCTCGAACTGATCCTGACCGCGCCGGTCGTGGTCGCCAGCTGGATCTCGCTGCAATATTACGGCTCGTCCGTGGCGCCCGAGGCCTTCGGTGCGGGGAACAAACTGATCCACAACGTCACCGGCGGCATCGGCGTGGTCGAGGGCAACGGCGGGGCGCTGCGCGCGGGCCTGCCGCTGCAATCGGTGCATGACGGCGATACGCTGCGGCACGAACCGCTCCGCCTGACCGTTGCGGTCGAGGCCCCGCGCGAGGCGATCGCCGATATCCTGTCGCGGCACGAGGGCGTGGCGCGCCTGTTCGACAACGGCTGGCTGGCGCTTTACGCGATGGACGAGGACGGACGCATGGCGTGGCGCCACACGCCGGACGGCTGGCAGACGGTGCCCGAAGACGCCTGAGCGCTAGACCGACCGGGCGACCCGCTGCCGCGACGCGCGGCGGGTCAGCGCCATCCGGCGCAGGAAGGCCAGGATGAACAACGCCGACAGGATCAGCACAATCGTCGGCGCCGGCGCGCTGTCGAGGAAGAAGCTGGCATAGGTCCCGGCCAGCATCGACGCCATGCACACCGCCACGGCGACGACCAGCATTCGGCCGAAGCTGCGCACCACCAGGAACGCTATCGCCCCCGGCGCGATCAGCAGCCCGATCGCCAGGATCAGGCCGACCGAACTCAGCGTCGCGACGATGGTCAGCGACAGCAGCGCCAGCATGCCGTAATGCAGCGCGTTGACGTACAGCCCCGATGCCTGCGCCTGTGCCGGATCGAAGCTGTGCAGCAGCCAGTCGCGCCATTTCAGCACCAGCACGCCGGCCACGAAGGCCGAGATTCCGCCCGACAGCCACAGGTCCTGCGGCCCGACGCCCAGCATGTTGCCGAACAGCACGTGATCGAGGTGCATGCCCGTGTCGATCGAGACATACAGCACGATGCCCACGCCGAACATCCCCGAGAACACGACCCCCATCACCGTGTCCCGCTTGACCCGGCTGTTGTCGGCCAGGAAACCCGTGGCCAGCGCGCAGGTCATGCCGGCGGCGAAGGCGCCGACGATCAGCGGGATGCCTGCGATGTAGGCCAGCACGATGCCCGGCAGCACCGCGTGGCTGACCGCGTCGCCCATCAGCGCCCAGCCCTTGAGGACAAGGAAGCACGACAGCAGCGCCGCGGGCACCGACACCAGCGCAGCCATCAGGAAGGCGTTCTGCATGAACGGCAGAAGGAACGGCAGCGTCAGCGTGTCGATCATGTGCGGCGCACCTCCTGCGACAGCGGCACCGCGCGGTGCCGGGCGGCGGCGGCCTCGCCCTCGCGCAAGGCGACGCGCGCCTTGGCGCGGGTGGCCAGCGCGCCGTGCTTCGGCGCGAAGACGAAGGCCAGCAGGAAGATCGCGGTCTGCAGGCTGACGATGATGCCGCCGGTGGCGCCGTTCAGGAAGTAGCTCGCATAGGCGCCGACGAAGCTGGT
>NZ_JBELMH010000054.1:3741-22780 GCF_042096055.1 Citreimonas sp.
CATCGGGTTGATCGACAGGATGAACAGGCCCAGCCCGAAGAAGCTGGTGAAGATCAGCCCGATGATCACGTCCGCCTTCAGTCCCGAGCGTTCCGACAGGAACAGCATCGCGCCGGCCGCAAGCCCGCCCGCGATGAACGCGCCCAGCGCGAAGGGCAGGCCCAGCATGTAGGCGCCCGCCACGCCCGGCACGACCGAATGCGAAAGCGCGTCGCCGATCAGCGACCAGCCCTTGAGCATCAGGTACGCCGAGAGGAAGGCGCAGACTCCGCCGACCAGCGCCGAGACCCACATCGCGTTGGTCATGTAGCCGTAGGCGAATGGTTCGAGCAGAACGCTCATTCCCGACGCTCCGCCTTCTGGGTGGTCTCGCCGTACTGCACGAAGGGGCGTTCGTCGTCGGTCAGGATGGTGACGGCGCGCGCGTCCTCGTCGTCGTGCAGGTCGCCGCCGCCCAGCGTGAACTGCCGCAGCACGCCGCCGAATGTGCGCTCCAGGTTCTCGCGCGTGAAGGTCGTCTCGGTCGGGCCGTAGCCCAGAACGGTGTTCTTCACGAGGATCGTGCGGTCGCAGAACTCGGGGACCGAGCCGAGGTTGTGGGTCGAGACCAGCATCACCCGCCCCTCGTCGCGCAAGGCGCGCATCAGGGCGACGATCTGTTCCTCGGTGCGCACGTCGACGCCGGTGAAGGGCTCGTCCAGCAGGATCACCTGCCCCTCCTGCGCGAGCGCACGGGCCAGGAAGACGCGCTTGCGCTGGCCGCCGGACAACTCGCCGATCTGGCGCTGGCGGAAATCCTGCATGTTGACCCGCGTGAGCGCGTCGTCCACCGCCTTGCGGTCGGCGTCGCGCGGCCGGCGCAGGAAGCCCATGTGCCCGTAGCGGCCCATCATCACCACGTCCTCGACCAGGACCGGAAAGGCCCAGTCGACCTCTTCGGACTGGGGCACGTAGGCGACCAGTCCGCGCTTCAGCGCCTCGCGCACGGGCAGGCCGAGGATGCGGATCTCGCCCTGCGCGGCGGGAACGAAGCCCATGATCGCCTTGAACAGCGTGGACTTGCCCGCGCCGTTGACGCCGACCAGCGCGGTGACGGTGCCGCGCGGGATCGCGAAGGTCGCGTTCCACAGCGCGGTGTGGCCGTTTCGATAGGTCACGGTCACGTCGCGGGCGCTGATGCCCTCGTCGGTGCCGGTCTGTGCAGTCGCGTCGATCGTGTCGCGCATTCCTTGCCTTTCGGGGCCATCGGCCCGGTCATCCGGGCATCGGCGATCCTGCCGTCCCGGGTCTCAACGCCGTGTCGCTCAGTCTGATCCGCCCAAGCCGGCCACGACCGTCTCGGAGGTCACCCGCAGCAGGTCGAGATAGGTCGGCACCGGGCCATCCGCCTCGCTGAGCGAGTCCACGTAGAGCACGCCGCCATAGGCCGCGCCGGTCTCGCGCGCGACCTGTTCGGCGGGCGCGGTGTTGACCGTACTTTCGCAGAACACCGCCGGCACGTCGTTCTCGCGGACGCCGTCGATAACCGCGCGGACCTGCTGCGGCGTACCCACCTGGTCGGCGTTCATCGGCCAGAGATAGAGCTCTTGCAGCCCGAAGTCCCGCGCGAGGTAGGAAAACGCGCCCTCGCAGGTCACCAGCCAGCGGCGATCCTCGGGGATCTCGGCGATGCGGTCGCGCAGCGGCTGAAGCGTGTCGCGCAGCCGCTGCTTGTAGGCCTCGGCGTTGGCGGCGTAGGTCTCGGCGTTCTCCGGATCGGCCTCGGCCAGCGCGTCGCGGATATTGTCGATATAGATCAGCGCGTTGTCGAGACCCATCCAGGCGTGCGGGTTGGGCATGCCCTCGTAGGCGCCTTCGTCGATCGGAATGGCGTCGATGCCCTCGCTGACGGTGACCGAGGGCACGTCACGCAGGTTGCGCAGGAACTGCTCGAACCACAGCTCGAGGTTCAGCCCGTTCCACAGCACCAGATCGGCGTCGAGCGCGCGCACGATGTCCTGCGGCGTCGGCTGGTAGTTGTGGATCTCCGCCCCCGGCTTGGTGATCGAGACGATTTCGGCCGCATCGCCGGCGACGTTCCGCGCCATATCGGCGATCACCGTGAAGGTCGTGGCGACCTTGAGCTTGTCCTCCTGCGCGGCGGCCGGCAGCGCGGCGCCGAACGCGATGGACAGGACAAGCGAGCGGAACAGGGTCACGGCGGGGCCTCCGATCGGATAATTGCCTGTCACGGATATTGCAAATCACTCGCAATTGTCAATCCAGTTGCGAACAGGTCGCAAAAGATGGACTAGCGGCCTCGTGCCCTAGAGGCCCGCATGCGCCCGGTCGATCGCGGCGCGGGTCTCAGCGATCAGCACCGCGCGCGGCACCGGCTTGGCGAGGACCGTGTATCGCGCCAGCGCGTCCCGGTTCGCGCCGACCGAGGTCTCGCGCGGGTAGCCCGAGACGAGGAAGACGGACATGCCCGGAAAGTCCCGCTCGACCCGGCCGGCCAGTTCGGGACCCTGCACGTTGCCGCCCATCACGATGTCGGTGATCAGCAGATCGAACCGCGCGCCGCCCTCCAGGACGGCCAGCGCCTCGTCGCCCGAGGGCACCAGCGTCACCGCGAAGCCCGCCTGTTCCAGCTGGCGCTTCATCACCCGGCCGACCGCCTGCTCGTCCTCGGCCAGCAGGATCGTGCCCCCGCCGGTTGACTCGCCGGGCACGCTCGCGGGCTCGGCCCTGGCCGGCGCGCGCTCGGCCGCGGGCAGCAGGATCTGCGCCGTCGTGCCGACACCGGGTTCGCTGAACAGCCGGCAGGTGCCCCCGGACTGCTTGCAGAAGCCCAGGACCGAGGGCAGCCCCATCCCCGACCCGTCGGTCATGTGCTTGGTGGTGAAGAACGGATCGAAGGCGCGGTCCAGCGTCGCCGCGTCCATGCCCGCGCCGTCGTCGGTGACCGCGATCGACACGTAGCGCCCGGGCGCGATCTCGTCGCGCGGCCGGGCCGGGCTGTCGTCGTCGGTGATGCGCAGGTTCGTCGCCTCGATCTGCATCGACCCGCGCCCGCCCAGCGCATCGCGGGCGTTGAGCGCGAGATTGAGCAGCGCGTTCTGCAGCCCGTCTGGATCGACCAGGCAGTGCCATAGCCCCGGCTCGCTGCGCGCCGTCAGGTCGATCGATTCCGGCAGCACGCGGCGCAGCATGTGCGTCGCCTCGCGCAGCGCGGCCGCGACGTCCAGGTCGACCGGACGCAGGTGCGACCGCCGGCCGTAGGACAGCAGTTGCTTGGTCAGGTACGCGCCGCGCTTCGCCGCCGCCAGCGCGTCGGTCTCCAGTTGTCGCCGCTCGGGCGACGACGCATTCGCCATCAGCTCGAGATTGCCCATGACGACGCTGAGAATGTTGTTGAAGTCGTGGGCGACGCCCCCCACCAGCCGGCCCAGCGCCTCGAGCCGCACGGCGCGCGACCGCGTCTCCTCGACTGCGCGAAGCTCGATCTCCTTGCGCGCCAGCGCGCGTTCGAGCGCGATGCGCTGGCGGTGGCGCATGCCCATCTGCCGAGCGATGAGCGTCAGCAGAAGGATCGACAGCGCGACCGCGAAGACCGGCGGGAACAGGTCGATCAACCGCGGCCGCAGCGACGCCGAGGCGTAGAATGGCACGCGGATTCCCGGCAGCTCGATCGCGTCGAAGCGCCGCTCCGCCAGCAGCGGAATCACCCCCGTGGCCGAGCCGGGGTCGAGATCGACACCCAAGGGCGCGCCGCCGCCCACCCCGATCGTCACGGCCAGGTCGATATGGTCGAACAACGGCACGTGGTAGCCGAACAGCGATTCCGGCGTCAGCCGCGCGCCGATCACACCGGCCGGGACGGGCATGTCCGCGCCGCTGCCCGGTACGGCGTAGGGCAAAACCAGGACAAAGTTCGCCGGCGCGGCCGATTGATCCTCCGACAGCGCGACCGGTGCGCTGAGCGCCATGGCGCCGGATTCCAGCGCCCGACGCGCCGCGGAGAACCGGGGTGCGCTGGAGGCGAAGTCGAAGCCGACCACACCATCCCGAACGGCCGCCGGCTCGACCATCAGCGCCGGCATCAGCGGGCCGGATTCGTTGGGCGGGAATATCTCGAACGCGGGATACCCGGCCGCGCGGTACGCGGGCGCCCAATCATCGACCAGCCGATCCACGTCGCCCGCCGCGCCGTCGTCGAAGTACGGGACCAGCGCGATCGCCCGTTCGTGGCGGCGGCTGATTCCTTCCGAGGTTTCCTCGTAGATCGCCGCGAAATCGCTGGGCGTGACGCCGTCGGTGCGCTCGATGATCGAGGCCATGGCCGACATGCGCAGCGCGACGCTCGACAGCGCGAGTTCAAGCTCGCCGTAGGCGGCCTCCATCTCGACCAGCGCCTCGACCCGCCGTTCGTGCCAGACGTAGAGGATGGCGGTTATCGCCATGCCCATGACGAACAGGATCGCGAACAGCCAGTACATCTGCGACGACCGGGGCGCGCGATCCCATGTCTCGACGGTCACGGGGCAGACCCCGCTCGGCACGCCGCACCACGGGGGATGCAGGCGATCGGGGCCGGACGTCCGAGGAAGCAAAGCCGCGCCATGACGCGCGTCAGTATCCGAGCGCGCCGGTCACGGAACAAGCGTTTCATCCACGCGCCGACCGCCGCAAGCGCAAGCCGCTCGGGTTCCTGTCAAAAATATCACCATGGCGCCGGCGAATCGGCGCATGGGCGCATGACGCAGCGCGAATCGATCAGGTTCACGCCACGGGCCAGCCCACCGGTTGGCGGCCCGAGTCGCTCAGACCACGCCGCCCCGCCCCCAGCGCGCAACGATCTCGTCGGCCAACGCGCCCATGTCGTCGGCGGTGACGTCCGGCGCGGTCAGGCCCGGCACCGACAGCACCGCGTTGCCGGGCCGCGTGACAAAAGCCCCGGCGCAACCGATCGCCTGCGCGCCCAGCACGTCCCAGTGGTGGCACGCGATCATGCACAGGTCCTGCGGCTCGACGCCCAGCTCTTCGGCGACCAGCCGGTAGCACTCGGGCGCAGGCTTGAAGCGGCCGACCTCGTGCACGCTGAAGGACCGGTCGAAGAACACCGCGAGCCCGGCGCGTTCCAGCGGAGTCGGGGACGGGCCGGGGGCGGAGTTGGTCAGCGTCACCAGCCGGAAGCCCGCGTCGCGCAGCTTCTCGAGCGCGGGCACCACGTCGGGCAGCGCGGGCATGGCCACGATATGCGCCTTCAGATCCTCGACATCCGCGTCGGACACGGGAATGCCTTGGGTTTCGCCCACCATACGCAGGGCGCTGCCCGCCAGCTCGCCGAAAGGTGCGTACTGCCCGGCTAGGGTCATCGCCTCGGAATATAGGATCAGCTGCGCGAACCACTCGCGCATCACCGCGGCGTTGGCGAAGATGCGCCCGAAGACCGGTTCCAGCGTGGTGAGATCCAGCAGCGTCTCGTTGACGTCGAAGACGAGGGTCGAGGGGTCGCGCGCGTCGGACATGGTTCGCTCCTGTTGCGGTCGATGCCAGAGTACCGGACGCCGCCCGCGCGTCAAACCATGACCGGCAGCGCGCCGCCGGCCATGCGAACGAAAACGGCCCCCGAGGTCACCGGGGGCCGTATCGGGATCAGGCGGCGCGGCGCCGGCGCGGGCGTCCGCTTCGCGCGGGCGGCTGGCCGCTGGCGGACTTGGGCTTGCCGCCCTGTCCGCCGCGACCGCGTCCGCCGCCGCCACCACCGCCCTTGCCGCGGCGCGCGTTGCGCTCGGGCTCGGGTCGGGTGCCGCGGGCGACCGGAAGTTCGGTCTTCATCAGCTTCTCGATCTGCACCAGCAGGTCGACTTCATCGGCCGCACACAGCGCGATGGCCTCGCCCTCGCGTCCGGCGCGGGCGGTCCGGCCGATGCGGTGGACGTAGTTTTCGGCCACTTCCGGCAGGTCGTAGTTGATGACGTAGGACACGCCGGGGATGTCGATCCCACGCGCGGCGACGTCGGTGGCGACCAGGATGTTGGTCTCTCCCGACTTGAAGGCCTTGATCGCGCGGTCACGCTGGCCCTGGCTCTTGTTGCCGTGGATCGAGGCGGCGTTGAAGCCGTCCGCGACGAGGCCCTTCATCAGCTTTTCCGCACCGTGTTTAGTGCGCGAGAAGACCAGCGTCAGCGCGTCGCGGTCGTTCGAAAGGATCTCGCGCAGGCGCGCGGGCTTGTCGGCCTGGGGCACGAACTGCACGGACTGGACGACCTTGTCGGCGGCCTTGCCCGGAGGCGAGACCTGCACGCGGCGCGGGTCCTTGAGGTAGGCGCGCGACAGCTCCTCCATCTGCTTCGGCATGGTGGCCGAGAACAGCATGGTCTGGCGCGGCGTGCCCAGCTTGGGCGCGATCTTGCGCAGCGCGTGAATGAAGCCGAGGTCGAGCATCTGGTCGGCCTCGTCCAGCACCAGGTGACGCACGGTGGACAGGTCGACCGCGCCGCGGTCCATCAGGTCCATCAGGCGGCCCGGCGTCGCGACCAGCACGTCGGTGCCCTTGAGCAGCGCGTTGATCTGGCGGTTGATCGACTGGCCGCCGACCACGGTGACGACGCGCAATTTGGTGCCTTCTGCCAGCGGACGCAGGTTGTCGGCGATCTGGTTGACCAACTCGCGCGTCGGCGCCAGCACCAGCGACCGGACGGTCTTGGGCGCGGGCTTGGACGGTTGCGCCAGCAGGTGGTCGATCAGCGGCAGGCCGAAGGCCAGCGTCTTGCCGGTGCCGGTCTGGGCAAGGCCCAGGATGTCGTGCCCTTCCAGCGCAAGCGGGATCGCCTGGTTCTGGATCGGGGTGGGTTCGGTCAGGTTGGCGCGCTTCAGCGCCGCGGAGAGTGTCGGCGCGAGGCCGAGCATGTCGAAATCGAACAAGCGTTTTCCTTCATGGCCGCAGGAATGCGACCCGTTGCAAGGCCGCGCAGCGCACGGCCCCATGAGGGTTCGCGCGGCCTCTGGACGGTCGGGTGTGTCCCGGGCCGTCTGGCCGTCGCGTCAGGAACCCTGCGTGATGGGGAACTGAAAAAGGTGTGCGCTGATGGCCCCTTGGGGCGCGGCATGCTCACGCGGCAGCGCAGCGACACCGCTCACATGGGGGATCGCGGGCGCCAGGTCAAGGGAAATGACATGCGGCAGCCGCGCCGGGCGCGCGCTAGCGGTCGTCGATCGCCGCGTCCTGGTCGGCGAACAGGTCCTCGGCCGCGATGCCGCGCTTCTCGGCGCTGGCGCGCACGGCGTCGCGCAGCGCCTTGCTGCCGCGCAGCAGCCGGCGAAAGCGCGCCTCGTCCAGGACCAGAAGGGTCGACGGCGCGATGGCCCGGACCTCGGTGCGCGGGCTCTTGTTCAGCAGGATCGCCATCTGGCCGAACATCTCGCGCCGGCCCAGTCGCCAGCTCTGCCCGGCGGTTTCGAGCTCAACCGCGCCCGAGGCGATGAAGTACACGCTCTTGGCGCCGGTCTCCTTGCGCACGACGATGTCGCCGGAGTTGACGTAGCGGGTCTTGAGCGCGCGCCCGAGACGCTGCAGCATGGCGTCGTCGAGCTCGGCGAAGGGCGGGAACTGGCGCACCAGGTCCGACCGGCGCAGCGTGATGTCGAGGCGCGGGCGTTCCTCGGCGGCGGCGCGCCGGACCTGCAGGTCCTGCGTCAGCGCGGTATAGACCTCGGCGCCCACCAGCCCGTCGTCGCGCATCGCCTGGTACTCGCGTTCTTCCAGGCGCAGCGCGGTGCGGCGGATGAAGCGGCGCTCCAGTTCTTCGGCGTAGCCGGGATATTGCAGCCGCATGCCTTCCAGCGCGGTCTCGACCGCCTCGATCCGGCGGGCCAGCAATTCGTGCAGCAGCTCGGCCACCCGCCGGCCATGGATGCGCCGGATGCGACCGTCGATGAACGCGCCGAGATCGCGCAGGATCAGCCGCTGGGACAGCAGCGCCTCGAACCGGTCGGCGGTCAGTTGCACCAGCGGCCGCGACACGCCCAGCCGGTTGTGCAGCAGCAGCGCCACCCGGAACGCCTGCCCGTAGGCGACGCTGCGCCGTGCCGCGCGCTGGTAGCCGTTGCGCCCGTTCGATCGCGCGCCCTCGATCAATCGGTCCGCATCCGACAGCACCCGCTCGGCCATCCGGGCCGAGATCGTGCGTTCGCGCACCCGGACAAGGATCGTGTCGCGCTCGTGCCCCGCCAGCGCGATCAGCCCCAGCGTAATCCGGTCGCGGTCGAGGATGTCGGCGCTGTCCTCGGCCGATTTCACCGCATCCCCCAGCCGCTCGCCGAAGCGCTTGGCTTCGGACCGCACGATGTCGTGGCCCAGCTCGTAGTTCTCGGTGGTGCGGGCGACGTCCTCGCGCACGGTCTGCAGCGCCACTGCGACCACCTGCCGCGACAGCGCCTCGTCCAGCGGCGACAGCCGGTCGAGGCCCAGCCTCCCGATCACCCAGCGCAGGGTAGTGCCCTGCACGATCAGCGTGAACAGCGTGAATCCGGTTGCGAGGATACCCACGACGCGCTGGATGTCGTCGGGGACGCGCGCGCTTTCGGTCACGGCCAGCGCCAGCGCCAGCGTGACCGCGCCGCGCAGGCCGCCCCACAGGATCGCCGCCCGGTAGGGACGCTCGACCGGCGGAGACAGCCGCAGCCGCGCCAGAACCGGCAGCAGCGCGAACAGGATCACCCCGCGCGCGGCGATGGCGGCCACGATGACCACGCCGACCAGGGCGAAATCCCCGAACCGCACCTGCTCGAGCAGCCGCGGGATCAGCAGCGCGGCGAGGATGAAGATCAGCGCGCCGGCCCAGTGCGCCAGCACGTCCCAGATTTCGCGCAGGTTGGCCCAGGATTGCGGCGGCAGCCGCCCCGGCCCGGCCAGGTTCAGCGTCAGCCCCGCTGCCACGACCGCGATCACGCCCGAGGCGCCGATGCTCTGCTCGGCCCCGATATAGGCGAGGTAGGGCAGCGCGACCGAGATCGAGATCTGCGCCAGTTCGTGCCGCGCGAACAGCGCCATGACCCAGACCGCGACCCGCGCGGCGATCCAGCCGGTGAACGCGCCCCCGGCGATCAGCATGGGGAACCGCGCCAGCGCGTCGCCCAGGCGCGGGTCGGGAATGCCCAGCATCACGAAGCCCATGAACAGGCCGAAGAGCGCGATCGCCGCGGCGTCGTTCAGCAGGCTTTCGCCCTCGATGATCCGGGCCAGCCGGCGAGGGGCCGAGATCGACCGGAAGATCGTCACCACCGCCGACGGGTCGGTCGTGGACACGATCGCGCCGATCAGCAGGCAGGCCGCCAGCGGCAGCGTGCTGACCCAGGACAGCGCGTAGCCGACGCTGAGCGTCGCCACGACCACCGCGACCACCGCCAGCACGAGGATCGGCACCCAGTCGTCGAGCATCCGGCGCAGGTTCATGCCCAGCGTCGCCTGGAACAGCAGCGTCGGCAGGAACACGTAGAGGAACACGTTGGACCGGATCGGCAGGCCCAGGATCGCCTCGGCCACCGGGTTCAGCGCGTCGGTCAGCTCGGTCCGCAGGAAGAAGATCGCGCCCGCGCCGATCAGCACGCCCAGCACGGCGAGGATCACGCTGAACGGCAGGCGCAGCCGCGCGGCGAGCGGTTCGGCCGCGCCGATCACGACGAACAGCGACGCGATGACCGTGGTGATGAGAACGATGTCCATAAGTCGGGAATAGCTGGATTTTCCGGTGCGGGAAATCGCCCGCGTGCGCGCGGCCCGCACGCGGTGCCCGTCGCGCGCGGTCTTTCGCGCAAGCTCGCGCAACGTCGACTTTTTCAGCAGACCGGCGCCCGCGTCCGGCCGATGCCGAAAAGGCCGTCGCGTTCCCCGGTCACGGATTCTATAAACGTCCGAGGCGGGAACGACCCCGGCCGTCAAGGACCAGCGAGCCGGGGCAGCGGGCAAGGACCATCGGGAACTGGAATGCGGAACGCGACCTACGGAACGGCCCTGACGCTGATGCTGGGATGGCTGCTGTGGATCGGCAAGCCGGTGCTGCTGCCCGTGCTGGCGGCGATCATCTCGGTCTACGTTTTGCTGACGGCGGCGGCGAGCATGGGCAAGATGCCGATCGCCCGGAACATGCCGCCCTGGGCGCGGCGCACCACGATCCTTCTGGCCTTCACCATCGGCATGGTGCTGCTGTTCATCCTGGTCATCAACAACCTCGCGCAGGTGTTCTCGGCGTTGCCGCGCTACGAATCCAACCTCGAGGCGGTGGTGACCCGCGTGGCCTTCCTGCTGCGGATCGAGGACGAGCCCACGTGGGAAAACGTGCGCAGCGCCACGCTGGACCGGATCGATTTGCGCACATGGGTCGCGCCCGCTCTGCTGCAGCTTCAGGGCTTCGGCGTGACGCTGTTCCTCGTGGTCCTCTACGCCAGCTTCTTCATGGCCGAGCGCGGCCTGATGGCGCGGAAGGTCGTCATCGCCATGGGCGACGAAGGCGCGGGCCAGCGGGCCCTGACGCTTCTGGCGCGCGTGAACGAGCGGATCGGCGACTACCTTTTCGTCAAGACCGTGGTGAACATCATCCTCGGCGCCGCGTCGTTCGTCATCATGCTGGTGCTGGGGATCGAGTTCGCGCTGTTTTGGTCGGTGCTGATCGCGTTCCTCAACTACATCCCGTACTTCGGCTCGCTCGTCGGAGTGCTGTTTCCCGTGCTGCTGAGCCTCGCGCAGTTCGGCACGTTCTGGATGGCGGGCGTGGTGATGGTCAGCCTGTCCGCAGCACAGATCTTCATCGGCGCCTATCTCGAGCCGCGGATGATGGGGCGGGCGTTCAACCTCAGCCCGTTCGTCGTCCTTCTGGCGCTCGCGTGCTGGAGTGCGCTGTGGGGCCTGCCCGGCGCTCTGCTGGCGGTGCCGATGACGGCGAGCCTGGTCCTCGTGCTGGCTGAGATCCGCCTGACCCGTCCAATCGCGGTGCTGCTCTCGGCGAACGGCCGGGTCTAAGCGGCGTCTACGGGGTCCGGCCGACCGTGTCCGCCTTTTCGGCCCCACGATCACCCTTTGGCCGGGGCGCGCCGGTGGTGGAATCCTCGCCGGTCTGGTGCTCGATCTCTGAGTTGAGCTCGGCTCCCAGCAGCACGATGAAGCTGGACAGCCACAACCAGGTCAGAAGGATGATCACGCCGCCAAGCGCGCCGTAGGTTTCGGTATAGCTGCCGAAGTTGCGGACATAGATCGAGAACGCGACCGATCCGATGAGCCAGATGATCGTCGCCACGACCGCACCGGGGCTGACCCAGCGCCAGCGCGGATGCTCGCGCGACGGGCCGTAGCGGTAGACCACCGACAAACCGAAGATCGTCAGCAGCGCCAGCACCGGCCAGCGCCCCCAGGCGATCGCCGCCTGCACGCCGTCCGAAAGGCCGACGACCTCCAGCAGCGCCGGGGCCGCGAGCGTCGCGGCGAAGGCGATCAGCACGCCGAGGATCAGGAACAGCGTCAGCGCCAGCGCGACCACGTTCAGGGCGATGAAGCCGCGATCCTCCTCTTCGTCGTAGGCGATGTTCATGGCGCCGATCAGGGACTTCATGCCCTTCGACGCGCTGTAGAGCGCGATCAGGATGCCCGCCGCCGCGGCGAGTCCGATTCCCGCGCCGGCGTTCGACGCGACTTCGCGCGCCTGTCCCTCGATGATCTCGGCCGCGTTCTCGGGCAGGACGCCCGCGACCGACGCCAGTTGCTGCTCGATCGCCGCGGGATCGAGGATCAGGCCCGCGATCGAGATCAGCGCCGCGATCGCGGGAAAGATCGCAAGCAGGCCGAAGAAGGCGACGCCGGCCGAGACGATCGAGACCTGGTCGGCCGTCAGCTCGTCCTTCACGCGCAGCAGGATGTCGCGCCAGCCGGGCCGGGGGATGTCGTTCGGCCGGGCGGCGTGCCGGCCACGGTTCGTCGTCTGTGCCATGCGGGGCCCCTTGCTCTTTGCGGGCGAAACCCTGTCGGACGCCGCCGGGTTGCATCGCGGCTGCGTGCGCACCGCGTCGGCGGGCTGTTCGGCCACGGTGGAGGCGTGCGGCGGCCCGCACCTTCCACCCCATTGCCCTGAACGCGGAAGTAGTATTCGCTGCGCCGAAAACAGGAGGAGACCCGCCATGACCATCCGCATCACCGGCCGCGCCGCGCTCGGCCTTGCTCTGGCTTTCGCTGCCGCGCCCGCCTTCGCACAGGACGACTGGCCCTCTGGCCCGCTTCACGTCTATGTCGGCTTCCCGGCGGGCTCGTCGCCCGATACGCTTGCGCGCATCATCACCGACCCGCTGGCCGAGCGTCTGGGTCAGCCCGTCGTGATCGAGAACAGGCCCGGCGCGGGCGGCGTGATCGGCATCCAGCAGATGCTGGCCAACGCCGGCGACGACGACCTGACCTTCGGCACGACGATCAACGGGCCGCTCACCACGGCGTCGCGGATGATGGGCGACACCGGCTTCGACGTGGACGCGGATATCGAGCCCGTCACCCTGATCGCGACCTCTCCGCTCGTGCTCGCGGTCTCGAGCGCGTCCGGGATCGAGGACCTGGAAGGGTTCGTCGCGGCCGCCGGAGCCGAGGCCGAGGCCATCGCCTACGGCTCGGTCGGGCAAGGGTCTGGCGCGCACCTGACGGCCGAGCTGTTCGCCGACGAGGCGGGCGTCGAGATGCTGCACATCCCCTTCACCAGCTACGCCGAGGTCACGACCTCGATCATGGGCGGCGAGATCGACGCCGGCTTCATGGCGCCGTCGGCCGCCCTGCCGCACGTCGATGGCGGCAACATGCGGATGCTGGGGATCACCTCGGCCGAGCCGTTCGCGCAGGCGCCCGACGTCGCCCCGATCGCGGGCCGCGCCGGCCTGCCCGAGGACTTCCGCGCCGAGCTCTGGAACGGCTTCATCGCGCCAGCCGGCACCGAAGCGGCCGTGCTCGAGCGTCTGAACACCGAAATCAACGAGATCCTCGCCGAACCCGCGGTTCAGGAGCAGCTTCTGGCCATCGGCTGGCAGGCCGCCCCCGGCACCGCGCAGGAGATGCAGGACCGCATCGCCGCCGACACCGAGATGTGGGGCGGCGTGATCGACCGGATCGAGGCGCAGTAACCCGACGATGCGGCGCGACTGGGGAGACATCTGCGGCGGCCTCGTGCTTGCGTCGATCGGCGCGGCGGCGGCGGGCTGGGCCTGGGTCCACTACGACCCGGGCTCGCTTCGGCAGATGGGCCCCGGCGCCTTTCCCCTGGCGCTCGGCCTCATGCTGACCGCCTTCGGGCTGATCGTCGCACTGCCCGGCCTGCGCCGGGCGGGCGAAGCCGAACCGTTCGAGCCGTGGGCGGCGCTCGCTGTCCTGGCCTCGATCCTCGTCTTCGGGCTGGGCCTGCGGCCGCTAGGGTTGATCGTCGCCTCGTTCGCTGGCGTGCTGGTCGGATCGCTACCGGCACCGCGGCGCGGCTGGACGTGGCGGCTGTGCCTTGCCGGGATCGTCACGCTGCTGACCATGGCGATCTTCCGCGTCGGGCTGGACATGTCGCTGCCTCTCTGGCCCCGCGGGGTCTGAGCGCGCATGGGCACCTGGGACGGGCTTCTGACCGGGCTGAGCTTTGCCCTGCAGCCGGGCGTGCTGATCTACTGCGTCCTGGGCGTCCTTCTGGGAACCTTCGTCGGCGTCCTGCCCGGCATCGGCGCGATGGCCGCGATCTCGCTGCTGCTGCCGATCACCTACTACATCTCGGCCGAGGCCGCGCTGATCATGCTGGCCGGGGTCTATTACGGCGCGCAATACGGCGGTGCGGTGGCGTCGATCCTGATGCGGCTGCCCGGCACGCCGCAATCGGCCGTCACCGCGCTCGACGGCTATCCGATGGCCCGCGCGGGCCGCGCCGGTCCTGCGCTGTTCGCCGCGATGGCATCGTCCTTCGCCGGCTCGATCATCGGGATCGTCGTGCTGGTGATGCTGGCCGGCTGGCTGTCGCGCGTGGCGGTGTCCTTCGGCGCGGCCGACTACGCCGCGATGATGGTGCTGGGCCTGGTCGCGGCCTCGACCATCGGCAGCGCCAAGCCGGCCAAGGGCTTCGCGATGATCGTGCTAGGCATGTTGCTGGGCTGCATCGGCACGGACGTGAACTCGGGCGCGATGCGCTTCACCTTCGGACAGACCGAACTGCTGGACGGCGTGAACCTCGTGGCGCTGGCGATGGGCCTGTTCGGCGTCGCCGAGGTGATCGGCAACGTCCGCGACCCCGAACGTCAGGCCGTGGCCGGGCGGATCGGCTTCCGCCAGATGACCCCCACGCGCGACGACCTCAGGCGCATGGTGTCGCCGGTCCTGCGCGGCAGCGGGCTGGGCAGCTTCTTCGGCGCCCTGCCGGGGACCGGATCGACGCTGTCGTCCTTCCTGAGCTACGCGCTCGAGCGGCGGGTCGCGCGCCGTCCCGACCGCTTCGGCCAGGGCGCGATTGAGGGCGTGGCCGGCCCGGAGGCCGCCAACAATTCGGCCGCGATCACCGCCTTCGTGCCGACCCTGACGCTGGGCATTCCCGGCGATCCGATCATGGCACTGATGCTGGGCGCGCTGGTGATCCACGGCGTGCAGCCCGGACCGATGATGCTGGACGCCCGCCCCGAGATGTTCTGGGGCCTCGTCGCCAGCTTCGGGATCGGCAACCTGTTGCTGCTGATCCTGAACCTGCCGCTGATCGGGATCTGGGTGTCGCTGCTGCGGATACCGTTCCGCTGGCTCTACCCGGCGATCCTGATCTTCATCTGCATGGGCGTCTATTCCGTGCGGGGCCTGACCTTCGACATCCTGGCGGTCGCGGTGATCGGGCTGGCGGGCTATCTGCTGGCGCTGGCGCGGTTCAGCCCGGCGCTTCTGCTGCTGGGCTTCGTGCTCGGCCCGCTGATCGAGACCAACATGCGGCGCGCCCTGCTGATCAGCCGCGGCGACCCGATGGTGTTCCTCGAACGGCCGATCTCGGCCGGGTTCGTCGTCGCGATCGCGGGCCTGCTGATCCTGTCCGCGGTGCAGGTCATCCGGCGGCGGCGCGATCGGCATCAGGGATAACCGCAGCGGCGTTGCAGTACGCGCCATACAGAACCGCACCGATCGTCTTCACGATCCCGTTGAACCCGATGACACAGTGCAACGCGCGCAGTACGCTCGCTGCATGCGTGTGCTGCCGATCTTCCTGTCGCTGCTGTGGGCCGCACCGGCCTTCGCGCAGGACGTTGAACTCGAGCTCGTGTTGCTGGCCGACGCGTCCGGCTCGATCAGCGAGGCCGAGATCGCGTTCCAGCGTCAAGGCTACGCCGAGGCGCTGACCGACCCGGCCGTCCTGTCCGCCATCGCGAACACGGCCTACGGGTCGATCGCCGTGACCTACGTCGAATGGGCCTCCAACACCGCCGTGGTGGTGGACTGGAGCGTGATCGACGACGCCGACAGTGCCCGGACTTTTGCCGATGCGCTGGTGGCACCGCCCCGGCAGGCCTACGGCCGAAACGCGATCGGCGGCGCGTTGCTGGACGGCATGCGGCTGATCGAGACGAACGACTTCGACGGCTGGCGCAAGGTCATCGATTTCTCGGGCGACAGTCCCAACAGCTATTCGGGCCCCTCGATCGAGATAGCCCGCGACACGGTCGTGGCAGCAGGCATCACGATCAACGGCTTGCCGATCCTCTGTCGATCCTGTGCCTCGCCGGCACGTTACCCCGACCTGGGCACGATCTACGAAGAGCGGATCATCGGCGGACGCGGCGCGTTCGTCGTCACGGCCTACAGCGAGGAGGACCTGGCATCGGCGATCCGGCGCAAGCTCATTCTCGAGATTTCAGGCCTGACCCCGCCGCGCGAGGTTGCGAACAGGTAACGGCTACTCAGCGGGCGCATGTGCATCCGGAATCACCGCAAAGGCGGCTGCGGCGGCGTGGGGCGCCCAGGCGACGTCGGCGTGACGTGGCTTTTGCGGGTTTCACGCTACCCTTTTTGAAAGCGCACGCCTTCCGGGGGAGAATACATGATCCGTCCCATCGAAAACGCTCTTGCCGGCATGGCACGGCTCGCACGCGCCGCGGCCGTCCTCGCCTTCGTCAGTCCGCTTGCAGGCCTTCCCGCACTCGCGCAAGAGACGCCTGCATCCTCGGGCGACACCATCCGCGCGCACGGCGTCTCGACCTTCGGCGAGTTGGAATACCCAGCCGACTTCGCGCATTTCGACTACGTCAATCCCGACGCACCGAAAGGCGGACGTTTCACCACCTGGGCCTTCGGCACCTTCGACAGCCTCACGCCGTACATCCTGAGGGGAAACGCGGCCGAAGGGGCCGCCCTGCTTCACGACACGTTGCTGGTCGGTAACCTCGACGAGCCCGATGCGATGTACGGCCTGCTGGCCCACACCGTCGAGTATCCCGAAAGCCGCGAATGGACGATCTTTCACCTGCGGCCCGAAGCACGGTTCCGCGACGGCTCGCCGGTCACGGCCGACGACGTGGTGTTCAGCTACGAGGTCCTGCGCGACGACGGCCTGCCCAGCTTCAGGACGAGTCTCCAGTATGTCGAGACCGTCGAGGCGCTCGACGACCACACCGTGCGCTTCGATTTCGACACGTCGGGTCCGCTGCGCGAAGTCCTGATGAACGCGGGCGGCATACCCGTCCTGTCCCGCGCCTATTACGAGGATCGCGATTTCGCGGACAGCAGTCTCGAACCGCCGATGGGCTCCGGACCCTACGATCTGAAATCCGTGGATCCGGGCCGTTCGGTCACCTACCAGCGGCGCCCCGACTACTGGGCCGCCGATCTGCCGGTCAACGTCGGCAAGCACAATTTCGACGAGCTGGCCTACGAATACTTCGCCGACTACACGACCGCCTTCGAGGCCTTCAAGGCCGGCGCCTACCTCTACCGCGAGGAATATTCCTCGCGCGTCTGGGGCACCGGATACGACTTTCCGGCCGTGCAGCAGGGGCACGTCATCGTCGAGACCCTGCCCGACGGCCGCCCTGCCGGCACGCAGGGCTTCTGGTTCAACCTGCGTCGCGACAAGTTCCAGGACCCGCGCGTGCGCGAGGCGATCGGTCTGGTCTTCAATTTCGAATGGTCCAACGAGTCGCTCTTCTACGGTCTCTACGAACGGACCGACAGCTTCTGGGAGAACTCGCCCACGTTGCAGGCCGCAGGCCCGATCTCGGATGCCGAGGCGGCGATCCTCGAACCCCTTCGCCAATACCTGCCCGACACCGTGTTCACCGACCCCGCCTTCACGCCGGCTGAATCCTCGCCTGACGACCTAGCCGACCGCAACGCCCTGCGCCGGGCCGCGCGCCTGCTGAGCGAGGCCGGCTGGGAGGTCGGTGCCGACGGCTTCCGCGTGAAGGACGGCCAAAGGCTGACCGTCGAGGTGCTGAACGACAGCCCGTCCTTCGACCGGATCATCAACCCCTACATCGAGAACCTGCGCCGCCTCGGGATCGAGGCGACGGCCAACCGCGTCGACCCCGCCGAGTCCCAGGAACGCGAGAAGAACTTCGACTACGACATCGTCACGCAGCGGTTCGCCATGTCGCAGACGCCCGGGGACGAGCTGCGTCAGATCTTCGGCTCGGGCAGCGTGGACACTCCCGGCTCGGTCAACGTCGCGGGCGTGTCCAACGAGGCCGTCGACCGGCTGATCCGCATCATCGCCGAGGCGGAAAGCCGCGAGGAGCTGACCACCGCGACGCGCGCGCTCGACCGGGTCCTGCGGTCGCTGCACATCTGGGTCCCGCAATGGTACAAGGGCGAGCACAACATCGCCTACCGCGACGTCTTCGGACGACCCTACGACGACGACCCGCCCTCGCAGGGCCTGGGCACGACGACCATCTGGTGGTGGGACGAACAGAAGGCCGATGCGCTTCGGCAAGCGGGCGCGCTTTGAGACGTCAAGGCTGATCGTTTTCCCGCGGCACGAAGAAATGCGCGCCGCGGGACATGGCAAAGCTACACCGGATCAGAAGTCCAGGTTCTCCACGCTCAGCGCGTTCTGCTGGATGAAGTCGCGGCGCGGTTCGACCACGTCGCCCATCAGCTTGGTGAACAGATCGTCGGCCTCGGTCATGTCCTCGATGTCGACGCGCAGCAGCGTGCGGGCGTCGGGGTCGAGGGTGGTTTCCCACAGCTGGCCGGGGTTCATCTCGCCCAGGCCCTTGTAGCGCTGCAGGCTGAGGCCCTTCTCGCCCTCGTCGAGGATCGCCTTCAACAGGTCCAGCGGGCCAAAAATCGCCTGACGACGATCCTTGCGCTCCAGCTGCGCCGGCGCGCCGTAGACGGCCTGCAGGCTCTGCGTGAAGCTTCCGGCCTTGCGGCTTTCGCCCGAGCGCAGCATCTGGCCGTCCAGCGTGCGCACCTCTTCGACGCCGCGCAGGATGCGCGCAAGACGGATGCCCCGGTCCTGCGTGATCCGGCCCTGCCAGCCGCGCTCGTATTCCAGCGCCACGAGGTCGAGCCGCGCGGCCACCTTGTCGGCGACCGCCTGCAGGTCGGAATCCACCGCGCCGGGCACGAAGGCGCCGGCGATGGCGGCCTGTTCCAGGATCCGGCGCTGGTAGTGGGTCGGGAATGCCTCGATCACGCGGCGCAGCTGGCGCGCCTCCTCGACCACGCGGACGAGGTCGGCACCGATCAGCGTCTCGCCCGAGCCGAGCTTCAATTGCGCGCCGTCGACGCCCTGCTGGATCAGGTAATCCTCGAGCGCGGGCTGGTCCTTGAGGTACACCTCGGACTTGCCGCGGGTCACCTTGAACAGCGGCGGCTGCGCGATGTAGAGGTAGCCCTTCTCGATCAGCTCGGGCATCTGGCGGTAGAAGAACGTCAGCAACAGCGTCCGGATATGCGCGCCGTCGACGTCGGCGTCCGTCATCAGGACGATCTTGTGGTAGCGCAGCTTCGAGATGTCGAACTCGTCGCGGCCGATGCCGGTGCCCAGCGCCATCACCAGGTTGCCGATCTCCTGGCTCGCCAGCATCC
>NZ_JBELMH010000055.1:0-11091 GCF_042096055.1 Citreimonas sp.
CGCTTCCGTCCATGCCTCCGTCACGAACCACTTCAACTCAGATCGCAGCCTCTCCTCCCGCGCCAACTTCAAGCTGAACCGAGCCGCCGCTCTCGCCGAGTGGCGCGGTCTCTGCGCGGGTTGAGCGGAAAGCTCCTGCCCAAACGGAGACTGGTTCGCATTCGTCTGACAGCACCGCCACAAGGCCTCTATAAGTTGTTGAATTTAATTCAGAAAATTCGCCCCTCGGAAGTCGCATCCCCCACAAGATCTCCCAATGTGACGCGGATTGTGCGGGAAGGTGCCGGTAGACTCATCTCGCTGAACTAATACTCAGCGAACGGCAGTCGCCTACGTCTTAGTCTGCCCCTCGCCGACCGGCCCCCAAGCGCATCATCCCGGTTGAAATGCGCTTCTCAGTGCCGCTAACAACCTCTTAGCTCGATGCCGAACGTTTGCATTCCATCTGCGAGCAGCTCAATGTTGAACAAAGATAATATTTAGCAATGTCACGTGACGCCTGATGCAAACCAAAGCCCCGAGCAAATTGCCCGGGACCGGATCGATGAACGCCTGCGGGCGTCCGGCTGGCATGTTCATGACAAGAAGGCGCTTGATTTTAAGCCGGGCTTGGCGCGGCCGTCCGTGAGTACCAAACGGACATCGGACCGGCCGACTACGTCCTCTTCGCCGATAGGCAGGCGGTCCGCGTGGTCGAAGCAAAACCCGACAACTGGGGGGTCCGCCTGACCTCGGTCGAGGAACAGTCCGAGGGATACGCCAACGCGAAGCTGAAGTGGGTCACCAACCCCGAGCCGCTCCCGTTCCTCTACGAAAGCACAGGCCAGGTCACCCGCTTCACCAACGCCCACGATCCCAACGCTAGGTCGCGAGAGGTCTTCACCTTTCACCGCCCCGAAACCCTCAAGTCCTGGGCACAGGCGCCAATGAGCCTGCGCGCAGGCATCGCATCTCTGCCGGCCCTCAACCCGGACGGCCTGCGCGACTGCCAGATCAAGGCGATCACGAACCTCGAAAGCTCGCTCAAGGCCGACAAGCCCCGTGCCCTCGTCCAGATGGCAAACCGGGTCGGGCAAGACCTTCACGGCGATCACGCAGGTCTACCGACTGCTCAAACACGCAGGCGCGCGCCGCATCATGTTCCTGGTCGACACCAAGAACCTTGGCGAGCAGGCCGAACAGGAATTCATGGCCTTCATCCCAAACGATGACAGCCGGAAGTTCACCGAGCTCTACAACGTTCAGCGCCTCACCTCGCCCTCCATCGCGAACGACAGCCCGGTCGTCATCTCCACGATCCAGCGCATGTACGCCACGCTCAAGGGCGAGGAACTGAACGAGGGTGCCGAAGACGAAAACCCAGCCGAGCAGAAATGGCGCCGTAAGGAACCTCTGCCGGTCTTCTACAACGCCAAGCTGCCGCCGGAATACTTCGACGTGGTCGTCATCAATCAATGTCACCGGTCGATCTACAATCTCTGGCGCCAGGTCATCGAGTATTTCGACGCCTACCTGATCGGCCTGACCGCTACACCCGACAATCGCACCTATGGGTTCTTCCAAAAGAACGTGGTCAGCGAATACACCCATGAAAAGGCCGTCGCCGACAAGGTCAACGTCGGCAACGAAATCTACCTGATCGAAACCGAGATCACCCAAGGTGGCGAAACCCTGAAGGCTGAGCAACTGGTCGAGAAACGCGAACGCGAAACCCGGGCGCGCCGTTGGGAAACGCAGGACGACGAACAGGCCTACGCCGCGACTCAGCTCGACCCATCTCGTGACTCAAGTCGGAAACGATGATCCGCCAATTTCGTCGCATGGGGCAGCTTTCGTGGAGAGGACTTACCACCCGAGAGCAATCGGTCAGCCTAGGATACAGCGGGGGACCCGCTTACCAATTCCTCGACGCCCTTCCGCATCTCGAGCACGCCAAGAATGTTTCTACGGGCCGCAGCGATATGGCTGCGCGTGAAAGCAACCGCGCTTTCCTCGTCGCCGGCGCACAACGCTGTCACGATCTCCCGGTGCTCCTTCCGGGCCGCCGGAAAACTGTCCAGCCGCGACACATCCAGCCAGACGTAGGCCTGACACCGGTCGAGCACGCCGTCGAGCAGGTTGTAAAGCAGTCGGTTACCGCTCAGCCTCGCGATAATGCGGTGCAGATCGATGCCGATCTGCATCTCGCGCAGGGCATCCCGCATCGTCCGATTCTCCAGCGCCGCAAGCGCATCGCATTCGTCGAGGATCATGTGCAGTTCTGCCCGTCCGGCGTCATCAATGCAGCGTGTCGCAAGCCGCGTCGCCTCGGACTCGAGCAGGTCGCGGACGTCGAAAGCCTCGTTTACAGTGGCCGTGTCGATCCGCATCACCGAATAGCCGTTCTTCGATCGCGGCTGCACGAAACCGTCGGTCTCGAGGCGACTGAGCGCCTCGCGGATCGGCGTGCGGCTGACCTTCAGCCGTTGCGTCAGGTCAGCCTCGGTCACCCGCGATCCGGGGGGAAGCTGCCCGGTCACGATGAGCATCTTGACGGCGTGGTAGGTTGTCTGCCGCAGGTTCCCGCGGGTCTGGCTGTCCACTAGGCATATCCTCGGGCGTGGGAGCGGAAAAAACGCATAAACCAGCGCTCGGCTGTTGACAAGCATAGTGCCGACCGAAAACGTATACAAAAAAGAATTCACATTACGCAGGCTATGCCAAGCCCGTGAAAGATACCAACACCGGAGGATGCAACGTGATTGGGCAAGCGGAAACACGGAGCGACCCGTGCGGGTCCGGGCCGGCCACGCGACCCGAAAGCCATGACGACCGGGGGGCTCGCCGATGATGCCCGCGACGGAGGCAGCATCTGCACAAAAGGACCACGGCGCACAGCCCTTCATCCGGGCGAGCAACGTCGGCAAGATCTACGGCTCCGTCGAGGACGGCGTCACGGCACTCGAAGACATCAATGTCGATATCGACCGCGGCGAGTTCGTCCTGGTCGTCGGCCCGTCGGGCTGCGGCAAATCCACCTTCATGCGAATTCTTGCGGGACTCGATCACGCGACGTCCGGCCACCTGTCCATGGGCGGCGAGCGCATCACCGGGCCGCGCCAAGACGTGGGTGTCGTGTTCCAGTCGGCGGTCCTGTTCCCATGGCGCACCGTGCTGGAGAACGTACTTCTGCCGATCGACATCCAGAAGCGCGGCCGCGACAAGAACATGGAGCGGGTGCGGGGCTTGCTCGATCTGGTCGGTCTAGCGGATTTCGAGAACCGCTACCCGGCCGAGCTTTCGGGCGGCATGCAACAGCGCGTGGGTATCGTCCGGTCGCTGGCGCACGATCCGGCCATCCTGCTGATGGACGAGCCCTTCGGCGCGCTGGATGCGATGACCCGGGACCACATGAACATCGAGCTGCAGCGCCTCTGGGCCGCCAATCACAAGACCATCCTGTTCATCACCCATTCCATCCCCGAAGCCGTCTTTCTCGCCGATCGGGTCGTGGTGATGACGCCGCGCCCCGGGCGGATCGCCGAGATCATGAAGATCGACCTGCCCCGGGACCGCACCCTCGACATGATGAGTTCGCCCGAATTCGGCGAATACGTCCGCCGCATCCGCGCCCACTTCGGATCGACAGGAGCCCTAGACTGATGCCCAACCTGTCCGACATCGACACCCTTCGAAACCGGGTGCTCAGCGTCCTTCTGCTCGTGCTCATCCTCGGAACCTGGGAGCTTTTCGTCAGAAGCGGAGGCGTGCCCGTCTTCGTGCAGCCGCCCCCCACCGCCATCGCCGAGGCGCTCTGGCGCGGCTTCGCTACCGGCGTCTACTGGGAGCATATCGCCGTCACGTTGTTCGAAGTCCTTGCAGGCTACGCGATCGGCTGCGGACTTGGCTTCCTGCTGGGGATCGGCATCGCGCTCAACCGATACGTCGCCTATTTCGCCTATCCCTACATCATCATGTTCCTGTCGATGCCGAAGGTGGCACTGGTGCCCCTGATCGTGCTCTGGTTCGGGCTGGGCATGACGTCGAAGATCGTCACGGCGGCGCTCATTTCGTTC
Organism: Citreimonas sp.; assembly: GCF_042096055.1. Lineage (NCBI taxonomy): Bacteria > Pseudomonadati > Pseudomonadota > Alphaproteobacteria > Rhodobacterales > Roseobacteraceae > Citreimonas > Citreimonas sp. Next base: position 4,056 of record NZ_JBELMH010000055.1, read on the forward strand.
TTCCCGCTCATGGTCAACACGATCACGGGGCTGAACGCCGCGGACAAGAATTCCATCGACCTCATGCGCTCGCTCGGCGCCAGCAAGCGGCAGATCTTCGTCATGCTGCGTTTGCCCAGCGCCCTGCCCTTCATCTTCGCGGGTCTCGAAATCGCCATCACGCTAGCCCTGATCGGGACCGTGGTGGCCGAGTTCCTCGGCGCCGAGCGCGGGCTGGGCATGCTCATGCAGAACATGAACTTCCTCATGGATATCGGCGGCTCGTTCTCGATCCTCATCATCCTGGCCCTCTTGGGCCTGCTGCTGAACCGCACGCTGCTGTTCGTGCGCCGGCGCCTCTACTTCTGGGAACGCTTCGAGGACGGATCGAAGAACGCGAAGCCCTCTCCAGCCGCGGAAACCACCTGAGGATGTCGGCCCACCGAACGCGCGCGACACCCTGCCGCCCAACTCCCCGCCAGAGGGAGATCAACAGACCCAACCAAGTCTCAGAATCCAACACGGGAGATATTACATGACCCCTTTGAAGACGTTCATCGCCACGGCGGGCGCCATCGGTCTGCTTGGCCTCACGGCCGCGGATGAAGCCTCGGCGCAGGCCGAAACCGTTCGCGTCGGCTGGTGTACCAGCGTGTTCACGACGGGTGCCGCGCCGTTCGCCATTGCCCAGCACTTCGGCTGGTACGAAGACCTCGGAGTCGAGGTCGAATTGGTGAACTTCGGCGGCTCCTCGGACCGCGTTCGCAACATCGCGACCGGAGAGGTCCTGGCCGCCGTTCCCTCGCTTGAACCGATGGCGCTTCTGCAGGCATCGGGCGTGGACACGAAGGTTTTCTACAAGGCCTTCCGTCGCAACATCTTCGGCATTGCGGTGCCCGAGGACAGCGAGATCATGACCTACGCCGACCTCAAGGGAAAGAACATCGGCGTGACCTCCATGGCGTCGAACGGCGTCCTAATCGCCCGCTCGGTCGTGTCCAGCGCGGGGCTGAACCCCGACACCGACGTGCGGATCGTCGTGTCCGGCCAGCCGGCGCAATCCGCCGTCCTGATGGAGAAGGGCGATGTCCAGGCGGTCAGCCAGTGGGACACGAACTACACCCTCATGTCGCTCGCCGGAATGCCGATGCGCACGCTCGAGGACGACCTGATCTCCACCTTCCCGGCCAACAGCTTCGCTGCCCTGCCCTCGACCATCGAGGAACAGGGAGAGCTTCTGGCGAAGGTCGCAGCGGGCTACGCGATGGGTCAGATGTTCATCATCGAGGACCCGCGCACCGGCATGGACATCTTCCAGACTGTCTATCCCGAGGTCACACCGACCGGCATGGACTACGAGGCATCGCTCGACCAGGGCGAAGCGCTGCTCAGGACCGTCAGCGAAAACTGGACGCTGGACGGCGAGACCGAGAACTGGGGGGAAAGCATCCTGCCCACCTACCAGAAGTATCTCGACTGGCTGGTCGACGTCGAGGTGCTGCCCGCGTCGATGGAAGCGAGTGACATCGCGACCAACGAGCTGATCGACGAGATCAACGCGACGATCGACATGTCCAAGGTCGAAGCCGCCCTCGCGGAATGATCCCTGCAGGGGCCCGCTCAGCCAACTCCGGGCGGGCCCCTGTTCAGGATCGCGATGCCGCGTCGCGATACGCGGCGACACACTGACCCCTTTACGAACAGGCCTCTCTCATGCGCGATCTTCAATCCCCCGGTCGTTCGCCCGTTCGGTCGACCAGTGCGATGGCGGCGACCTCGCACCCCCTGTCGACGAACGCCGCCTTGGAAACCCTGCGCAAGGGCGGCAACGCAATTGACGCTGCAATCGCCGCGTCCGCCGTGCAGGCCGTGGTCGAGCCCCAATCGACCGGCATCGGAGGCGACTGCTTCGCGCTGCTGTGCCTCGGCGGTTCGGACGACGTGATCGCGTTCAACGGATCGGGCCGCGCGCCGCAGGGCGCCACGCTCGAAGCCTATCGCGCCATGGGGCTCGAGGCCGTGCCCAAACGCGGCGCGCATGCGGTGACGATCCCCGGGGCGATTGATGGCTGGTGCACGCTGCTGGCCGATCACGGCAGGCTCGGGATGGCGGACGTCCTCGCGCCCGCCATCCACTATGCCGAGGCCGGACACGTCGTGCATGATCGCGTGGCCGTGGACTGGGCGGACACGGCGGGTGATCTGGCCGCCGATCCGGTCTCTGCACGCATCTTCCTGCCGGACGGCTGCGCGCCGCGCGCCGGAGATGTGCACCGTCAGCCCGAGCTTGCGCAGACCCTGCGCCGGATCGCCGAGCGTGGCCGCACCGGGTTCTACGAAGGCCCCGTCGCCGAGGACCTCGTGTCCCGCCTGCGCGAACTCGGCGGCGTTCACACACTCGACGATTTTGCAGCGACCAAGGGCGACTACGTCACGCCGATCTCGGCCGACTATCGTGGCCTGCGCGTGCACCAGGTCCCCCCCAACAACCAGGGCCTGACCGCGCTCGTCATGCTCAACCTCATGGCCGGACACGAGTTCGGCGCGCTAGACCCGATCGGCGCCGACAAGCTGCATCTCGAGATCGAGGCCGGCCGCCTCGCCTTCCGCGAGCGCAATGCGCGCATCGCCGACCCCGAAGCCGCCGCCGGCGTCGTCAAACAGCTGCTTTCGCCAGCCTTCACGGCCGAACTGGCCGCCGAGATCGATCCCGCCCGCGCCATGCGCACGCTGCCCGACCCCGAGCTGGAACGGTCGGACACCGTCTATATCTCGGTCGTCGACGAGGATCGCAACGCGGTCAGCTTCATCAACTCGACCTATTTCGCCTTCGGCAGCGCGGTCACCGGCCAGGAAAGCGGCGTAGTCCTGCAGAACCGCGGTTTCAGCTTCCGGCTCGATCCCGCGCATCCGAACTGCATCGGCCCCGGCAAGCGCCCCCTGCACACCATCATGCCCGGCATGGCGACCAGGGACGGCCGCGCGGTCATGCCGTTCGGCGTGATGGGCGGCGATTACCAGCCCTTCGGGCAGGTGCACGTGCTGACCAACATGCTTGACCACGGGATGGATATCCAGGAGGCGATCGACTGCCCGCGCGTCTTTTACGAGAACAACGCCGTGGTGGCCGAGACCGGCGTGCCCGAGGTCACGGTGCAGGCGCTGCGCGACAAGGGCCACACGGTGGTCGCGGCCACCGAGCCGCTGGGCGGCGCCCAGGCGATCTGGATCGACTGGGACGCCGGTACGCTCACCGGCGGCTCTGACCCGCGCAAGGATGGCTTGGCGCTGGGGTACTGACACGCCTGTGCGCGTGCCGGAGTCCGGCGCGGGCTACGGCCGGATTTCGCCTTCGACCGCACCGATCGCGTCGCCCAGAACGGACACGATCGTGTCGATCTGGGCCCGATCGATGATGATCGGCGGCGACAGGACGATCCTGTCGCCCACCGGCCGCACGATCACGCCGTTCTCGACGCATTCCTCGAAAACGCGGTGCCCCGCGCCCGTGGTGACCGGAAAGCCCGCCTTGGTCGCCTTGTCCGCGACCAGGTCGACCGCCAGCATCAGGCCATGCCCGCGCACGTCGCCCACGATGGCAGAGCCGCGCAGCGCCTGTGCCGCCTCCTGCAGATAGCCGCCCGACTCGCGGCTGTTGGCCAATAGCCCTTCGGCCTCGATGATCTCGATGTTCTTCAGCGCCGCCGCGCAGGCGACCGGGTGGCCGAAATAGGTCAGCCCCATCGAGAACACGCCGCCCTCGACCTGCGGTCGGCTGATCACATCGTAGACCTCGTCCGAGATCAACGTGGCCCCCAGCGGGATGTAGCCCGAGGTGATGCCCTTGGCCGAGACGAGTATGTCGGGTTCGTAGTCGAATATCTCCTTCGAGGCGAACCAGTTGCCAAGCCGGCCGAACGCCGTCACCACCTCGTCCGCGATGTAGAGCATGTCGTATTTACGGCAGACCTCCCACATGCGGCGGTGATAGTCCTGCGGAGCGACCAGGACGCCGCCCGCGCCCATGACGGGCTCGGCGATGAAGGCGGCGCAATTGTCCGGGCCAAGCTGGTGAATGCGGTTCTCGAACTCGTTCACCAGGAAGTCGCAGTACTCGGCCTCGGTCATGTGATCGGGCTTCGCGTACATGTTCGCGGCCGAGACGTGGTGGATGAACGTCTCGCCGACCTTATCGAAGCCGTGCTTCGTGGCGTGGATCCCCGTCAGCTCGGCCGCCACGTAGGTCGCGCCGTGGTAGGCGTCGTTGCGCGAGATGATCTTCTTCTTCCTGTGCTGGCCCTTCATCGCGAAGTAGTAATGCGCGATCCGGATCGCTGCCTCGTTGGCGGTCGACCCGCCGGTGGTGTAGTGCACGTGGTTGAGGTGCCCGGGGGCGTGGCTAGCCAGCCAATGCGCGAGTTCGGCGGCCGGCACGTTGGTCGAGTGGCCGAACGGGTTGTAGTACTGCATCTTCACGACCTGGTCGGAGATCGCCTCGGCCATCTCGCGCCGGCCATGTCCGATATTGACGCACCACAGCCCGGCGATCGCGTCGAGCAGCCGGTGCCCGTCCGCGTCAGTCACGTACATGCCGCTGGCGCCTTCAATGACCTGGCTGCCTTCGGCGTGGAAGGTCGTGAAGTCGGTGTAGGGATGCAGGACATGATCGCGGTCCTTGGCCCAGGCGGAATTGGCGTCGGCGTTGCGCATCTGGGGCACTCCTTGCATGCGGTTTCGCCCATCCTAGTCGCATGGTCGTGCCGCGATCAGTCCCCCCTTCGGGGTACGTCGACGAAAGCCAGCGGATCGCCCGCGGCATGGGCCGGCATCTGCGCCAGGGCCGACAGGAACAGCGACAGCAATTCGCCCTGCGAGACGACGCCGAGCTTCGCGTAGACCCGCTTGCGGTGCACCTTGATCGTCTCGGGGCTGTTGTCCAAGGCGCGCGCGATCGACTTCGAGGAATGGCCCTTCAGGATCATGCGCACGATCTCGGCCTCGCGCGGGCTGAGGACCGAGCTTCCGAAGGCGTCGAACGCGGCCTCGAGATGCGCGGCAAGCCGGCCGGACCCGTCGGGGCGTTGCGCCGACAGCCCCGTCCAGTGCCGCCGGGAGAGCGCCGCGATGATCGGCAGCGCGGCGTTCAGCCGCGCGGCGTCGATGCGTCGCCGCGCGGTCCGCACCCCGAGCGAGAAGAACAGCGCCGCGTCGTCCGAGATATGCAGCATGAGCCCGCATTCGTCCTGAAGGCGGATCGCCTTGTAGAACTGGCGGTTGTATTCGCTGCGGGCGAAATCGTCCGGCGCGACATCCTTCAGGCGCACGACACCATCCTCTCCGGCGTCTCGGAACAACCGATAGAACGGGTCGAGAAGGTAGGCGACGTCGAGATAGAGCCGCAGTGCCGACTTGTCGGACTCATCCGTGTGGTTGGAGTGAAGCGCGGCAGGTTTCTGCCCGGAGAAGAACGCCGTCAGCAGCACCGTTTCGGCCCTGCTGACCCGTAGGGCGAAATCGCAGATCGCTCCCGGAAAAGCGGGGTCGCCGATGGCCTCGACGCAATGCGCGACGTGTTCGATCTCGTCGGTGTCCAATGTCATCGATATCGTCGCGTCCCTGTGCATCCGCTGGCGCCTGCCGAGAGGCAAAGGAGTGATTGACGGCAAGCAAAGGACGTCAGGCAGCGTGGTTGTACCGGAACGCTGCCGAACTTTTGATCTTCACCCGCTTCATTTGACCCCTTCGGCGTTCCGCGCAATTGCATGCTTGATTGTATACTATCCGGGATGCAGCCTACGTCCATGCGCGGCTGAAAGCGCGAAATAACACGGAGGTTGCTATGAAGATCATGTTCGGAACGTCGCTGCCGGCTGCGGTCGTCGCGATGGTACTGGGTGGCACGGCCGTTGCACAGGACCTGCCCGACTCCCTCGTCATCGGGACCGAGGGCGCCTATCCCCCGTTCAACTATACGGAATCCGACGGCAGCGTCGCGGGCTTCGAGATCGACCATGGCAACGCCATGTGCGCGCACCTTGAAATCGAGTGCGAATGGGTCACTCAGGACTGGGACGGGATTATCCCGGGCCTGCAGGCGCAGCGCTACGACGCGATCATCGCCTCGCTCTACGTCACCGACGAGCGGCGCGAGGTCATCGGCTTCTCGGACAAGTATTATCAGGTTCCGTCGCGCTTCCTCGTCCCCAGCGACAGCGGGCTCGAAATCTCGGCCGAAGGTCTCGAGGATGCAGTCGTGGGCACGCAGCGCGCCACCAGCTTCGAGCGCTACCTGACCGACAACATGCCCGGGGTCGAACTGCGCCTCTACGGCACGATGGACGAGGCCTATCTCGACCTCGCCTCAGGGCGCCTTGATGCCGTGATGGGCGATGTCGTGGCGATCCAGGATGGCTTTCTCGGCACCCCGGACGGAGAGGGTTTCGAACTGCGCGGCCCGGAATTCACCGGCGCGGAATGGTTCGGCTACGGCGCGGGCGTCGGCGTCCGTCAGGAGGACCAGCCCATCGCCGATGCTTTCTCGCGCGCAATTCAGGCGCTGCGCGAGGACGGCACCTACCAGGAAATCTCAGACAAGTGGTTCGGGCTGGACGTCTACGGTGGCTGAACGCGTGGGCCGGGTCCTGCTGCCCGGCCCCGCTCGCACAACCGCTTGAGGGGCCGAGGAAATCATGCCGGATCTTGAAGGCTATGGCTGGCTGCTGCTCGACGGGTTGGCGCTGACGCTGGGTGTCGCGATCGCGTCGATGGTGGGCGCGCTGGCCTTAGGGCTGCTGGCCGCGCTGGGGAAGCTGTTCGCTCCCCGCGCCGGCCGCGCGCTGATCGAGGTCTACACCACCTTCGTGCGCGGCGTGCCGGAACTGGTCCTGCTGCTGCTGATCTACTACGGCCTGCCCACGCTGGTTCAGGACACCGCGACCAACATGGGCTTCGATGTCAGGCTGTCGATCAACCCGTTCGTGGCGGGCATCGGAACATTGACGCTGATCTACGCCGCCTTCGCCTGCGAGGTCTTCCGCGCCGCCTACCTTGCGCTGCC
>NZ_JBELMH010000055.1:11191-13376 GCF_042096055.1 Citreimonas sp.
ACCTGATGGAGTTCATCGCCGAACACCTGCCGCGGTTCCTTGGCGGCGCCGTGCTGACGGTGCAGCTGGCCACGATCAGCTGCGTGCTGGGCCTGCTGATCGCCCTCCCGGTCGCGCTGTCGCGGCTGTCGCGCAACCCGGCTCTGCGCGGCCTGTCGACGGCTTATGTCTTCTTCTTTCGCGGCACGCCGCTTCTGGCGCAGCTGTTCCTGATCTACTACGGCAGCGGGCAGTTCCGACCGCAACTGGACGCCGTGGGGCTGTGGGACTTCTTCCGCGACCCGTGGTTCTGCGCGCTGCTGACGCTGACGCTGAACACCGGCGCCTACACCTCGGAAATCCTGCGCGGCGCCATCCAGTCGATTCCGCGCGGCGAGATCGAAGCCGCGCGCGCCCTGGGTCTGAAGCCGCTCATGCAGCTGCGCCTGGTGGTCCTGCCGCGCGCGATCCGAATCGGCTGGCCCGCCTATACCAACGAAGTGGTTTACCAGATCCAGGCGACCTCGCTGGTGTCGATCATCACCGTGATGGACATCACCGGCGTCGCCCGGGCGGTCGGCTCGCGACACTTCACCTTCTTCGAGGCGTTCGGCCTTGCCGCCGCGCTGTACCTGGTGCTGGTCTACGGCTTCATCTTCGTCGCGGGCCGGATCGAGACGCGACTGAACGCGCACTTGGCGTCGCCGTCCCCGTCGCGTGCGATCCCGAAGGCCGACCTCAAGGGAATGATCCGATGAGCGATCTGGCGCAGGACAGCGCGGACGAGGCGGCGCCGAAGAAGCGCGGCATCCTGCGCGAGAAGGCGTTCTCGGCCCTCAAGGCGGCCATCCTGAACGGCGACGTGCAGCGCGGAGAGCGCCTGTCCGAGGCGCGGCTGATGCGCGACTTCGACATCGGCCGCACGCCCCTGCGCGAAGCGCTCAACCGGCTCGAGCGCGAAGGGCTGGTCGTCAGCCAGCCCAACAGCGGCTACTCGGTGGCCAACCTCGACATCGACGCGGTGTGCGACCTTCTCGTGGTGCGCGCGGGCCTCGATGCGATGGCGGCCGAGATCGCGGTCGAGACCGCGACCGATGACGACCTGTGCGCCCTGTCGGGCGTGATGGACGAGATCGATGCCCTCGACCGCGCGCACGAGCGGACCCCGGACGTGTATGCGCGCGAGCTCGAGTTGGGCCTGAAGGTCCACGAGGTGATCCTGGCGGCGACGCGCAATGCCGCCCTGATCGAGATCACGCAGCGGATCTACGACCAGCTTCGCCTGGCCCTCTGGGTCGAAGTGCGCTGGGTCGATCAATGGGCGCTGGCGGTGGCCGAGCACCGCGCCATCGTCGACGCCATGCTGGCACGCGACGCGCCCGCAGCCATGGCCGCCGCACGCGCGCACGTGGAGTCATCGCGCCGCAACATGCTGATGATCCGCGATATCAACAGCGCCCGTCGTAACCCCGGCGGCCGCGTGCCGCTGAGCCATATAGAATAAGGCTCTCTGCAAGATTCAGAGGCTCGGGCTCGTAATCGGCGATGTTCTGTTCCACGAACCGGTGCTGGCTGGGCTACCCCTTCCCCCGATCGGACTTAAATCCCGTGGGCTTTCGTACTGTCAGAACACTTGCAGATGCAGGTTAAGGGCCACTCCGAGAAGAACAGTACCGCTTATCCAGGCGAGAGAGCGGCGCATCGCCTTCTTCCGGTTGATGATGTTCGTCATGGTGCCGCCCATATAGGCCACGACCAGATCGGAAGGAATTGCCGTCAGCGGGACCAGGATTCCCAACACCAGCAGCTGCATCTGAACGTTGGCGTCGACGACCGGCCCACCGCCTGCATTGATGAACGGCGGAAGGAACACCGCGAAGAACAGAACCGTCTTCGGGTTGAGCAGCTCGACCGCGATGCCCTGCCCGACGATCGAGGAGAAGGGCCTGTACTGCACGTCCTCTACGGACAACGTTTTTTCCGCTTCGGCATGGGCGTTGCGCACCAAATCCACTCCGAGCCAGACAAGGTAGGCCGAGCCGACGTACCGCAAGCCGACGACCAGCCACTCGGCCGTGGAGAAAAGCGCCGCGAGGCCCATCGCCGTCGCGATGGCGAGAAGGATCCCGCCGATGCACAGGCCCAGCGCCGAGGCGAGGCCTGCGGCACGGCTTTGCCCGACGCTTCGCGAGAGCACGTACAGCAT
>NZ_JBELMH010000055.1:13476-21337 GCF_042096055.1 Citreimonas sp.
CGGATGACCGTGTCGTAATTCGCGGCCACGAAGTACGGCATCGAGAAACGCTCGGGGCTCAGGTTCAGGACGCGATGCGGGGTCGAGCGGAGCAGCCCGTTGGTCCACGCTTCGAGCATGTCTCCGATGTTCACGACGAACACGCCGGGATCGACCGGGACGTCGATCCAGCGCTCGGCCGTCGTCATGACCTGGAGGCCAGGATTCCTGGTGTGCAGGAGTGTCAGGCACTCGTAGTCGGTGTGCGCGCCCATGTTCACGGACGTCGAGTCCACGACCTGGCGCTGGCGCACGTAGTGCAGCAGACGAAGCTGCGACACCGGCTTGGTCATGTGCTTGGTCATTGCGCCGGCCGGCAACCCCAGATGCAACTCGAGAGCCGAGCAAACCAGCTGGCCGAGTGCCGAGATCTGATTGTAGTAGGCCGAGACGGTCCGTTTGAAGCCGGGAAGGTCGGGCCAGACGTTCGGGCCAAGGACCCGGTTGCCGGCGAGATAGTCCGGATCGTCGTGCGGCAGGTCGAGCCCGAGGTCGAAGGCTTCGTAGCTGCGGTTCACTTCGTCCGGATAATCGCCCTTCTCGGTGAACGGGACGTAGCCGCGATGGTTCGTGCTCAACCCGATGTAGTGCTGTCGCTTCAAGGCTTCCGGGAATTCGAAGAAGCGCTGCGCCATCCGGTAGGTCCGTTCGACCAGCGCGAGGTCGATGCCGTGCCCGGTGATCCGGAAGAACCCGGTCTCGCGGCTGGCGCGGCCGATTTCGTCGGCGATCCTTCTGACTTCGCGGGTGTCGCCGGTTCGCAAACCGCTGACGTCGATCAACGGCAGGCCCAGCGTCGTTTCCGTAGAAGTTTCCATGAAGTCCGGTACTGGAGTTCGGGTGGCCACGAACTCTCGCTAGCGATTTATGGTTAACAAACCGTTGTCTTTTTTCAGACGGCCGGGAAGTAGAGAGCGAACGTCGATCCCAGCCCCGGGTCGCTTTCCACGACGACGGTTCCGCCCGACTGGCGCATGACCCCCATCACCATCGACAGGCCCAGCCCCGTTCCATCGCCCGCAGGCTTGGTCGTGAAGAACGGATCGAAAATCTGGGGCAGGCGCTCGGCGTCGATGCCGGTGCCGCTGTCGGACACGCTCACGCGGACATATCGTCCGGGCGCGAGGTCGCCGGGGAACGTCGCCCTGTCGAGCAGGGAATGCACGACGTTCGTCGTCTCGATCCTGACGCTGCCCTGCTCCGGCATCGCCTCGAAGCCGTTGAGCGTGAGGTTCTGAAGCATGTTGTGCAGCGCCGCCGGGTCGACGGATACGGTCCAAAGGTCCTTCGCGAGAACACGCTCGATCTGGCGCGACAAGGCTTGCTCGCATTCGTCGCAAAAGGCGGAAACGAGGTCGTTCATGTCGACCGCTCGCGGCGTCAGCCGCCGCTTCTGTGCGAAACCCAGCATGTCGCTGATCAGCTTGGCGCCTTCCGCCGAAGCCGCCTTTGCAGCGTCCAGCGTCTCGCGGGTTTCCGGGTCCGTATTCGAAAGCTCCAGCAACTCGAGGTTGCCTGCGATGACGGTCAGAAGGTTGTTGAACTCGTGCGCGAACTGGCCCGTCAACCGACCGATCGATTCCAGTTTGCGCGCCTCGAAAAGCTTGCTCTCCAACGCCTTCCGGTTCTTCGTCTCCTCGGTTAGCTGGCTGTGCGCGACCACGATCGCATCGTAGCGCTCCTGCGATCTGCGAGTCTCTGCCAGCAGATCGAGCTTGGCCGTCGTCATCGCCGCGACGGTGCCCAGAATCTCCAGCTCCGGGTCCTGGAACGCGAAAGGGTCGGGGTGTTCGCTGTCGATCACGCCGACGACGCGCCCGCCCGAGATCAGCGGAACGCATATCTCGGACCGCGCGGGTTGCGTATCGGTGATGTAGTTGGCGTCGTTCAGCAGATCGTTGACGATGATGGGCTGGCGCGTCTGCGCCACCTGCCCCGTGATGCCACGGCCGAAGGGGATCACCAGCGGGTTGATGATGTCGCGGCCGAACGGGTTCTTCTCGCCCCAGGCCGACACCTGCGTCAGTTCGGTCTGCGCATCGTTGGCCTGGTAGATGACGCAATCCACGAACCCGAGCTTGCCCACCACGTTCTGCGCGACGTACCAGAACAGGTCCTCGACGCTGGGTATCGACATCAAGTCGACGGCAAAGGTATTGAGAGTTCGAAGGGTCTGCGCTTCGGTAGCCCGCTTTTGCCCCTGCAGGCTCGAAGTCACCGGCTTCAACATCAAATTGGTCCACAAGCATTCATAATACGGCCACACTACTTCGGCGTGTGTCGGAAGTATAGCTTGTCGGGCGAGGCGGGAAATCCGTTTGCGCCCGAAAAGGTCCGTGATCGCTTCGACTTCGGGGGTCTATCCCAGTTTCGCGACGTCCGACGCTGAACAATTCGTGACCAAGCGGCGTGACTGGAAAGCCGCGTTGGAACTGACGAACGCTGAGGCAGCGGAACCCGGACGCGATCGTAGCGGACAGGCTCTGGGTAGAGGAGCGCATTTGAACTATCCGACATTGTTCGGATATGATCGTGGGGCGCGGAACGACTGATGCCTCAGAGATGCGTCAAGGCATCAGCGAAAAGCCGGCCCGTGCGCCCAGATCGTGAGCGAATGGCGTGCGCCTTCCGAGACCGGCGTCACCCGGTGCAGGAGATAGCTGGGAAACAGCGTAGCCGCGCCAAGCATCTTGCATGCTTCCGAAACCTGAGCCGACGGCATGATCTCGAGCACGCCACCGACGTAGTCGTCGGGGTCTGAAAGCTGAACGACCATGGTGAGTTTCCGTCGGCTTGCCAGGCGGCCATCACCGATATCCGCGTGCCAATCGAAATGGCCTTCGCGCTCGGCGCCATAGCGCGCCACCTGGGCGCTTTCGTCGAAACCCTCGATGTCGAAACGGTAGACCTGCCGGTTGGCCTCGGCCACGGCATCCACGACGCGATCCATCACCCAGGATGCACCCGCGATATCGTCGATCCAGACCAGGTCGGCACGGCGCAGGTTGTGGTCCCGTTGCCGCCCGACCAGACGGGCGTCCGACGGCTCCGCGTTCGACACCATCTCGATGATGCGCGCGCAGTCGCCTACAGAGAAAGCATCTGGGATCGTGTGCAGGGTGATCATGGGGCTCGTCCTCGTGGAAGAGCCCCCGATACAGCACACCGTCCGGATCGCTGATCAGAATGCGACCCGGACGGCGGAATGCGACGTCTGTCGTCGCGTCAGGCGACGAGCTTGCCGGTGATCTCGACCAGGCGCTTGGCTTGGTGCGCGACCGCGGCGCGGCCCTTGTCGTCGAACTTGCCGGCCTCGGCCGAGTAGCCGTACGGGTTGCCGCCGGCCTCGAACAGGACCGGATCGGTATAGCCCGGCGCCACGACGATCGCACCCCAGTGCATCACGCTCTGGTAGAGCGACAGCAGCGTGGATTCCTGCCCGCCGTGCACGTTCTGTGCCGAGGTCGTGGCGGTGACCGTCTTGTTGATCAGCTTGCCCTCGAACCATAGGCCGCCCAGCGTGTCGATGAAGGCCCGAAGTTGCGACGGAGCCGACCCGTAGCGCGTCGGCGCCGAGATGAAATAGCCGTCCGCCCAGGTCATGTCGTCATGGCTGACCTCGGGGATGTCCTTGGTCTTCTCGGCCTGTGCGGCCCAGGCATCCTGGCCCTGCACGACTTCGGCGGGCGCTGTTTCGGCGACGCGGCGCACGCGAACCTCGGCGCCGGCCTCTTCGGCGGCCTTCGCGGCGACTTCGGCCATCTGGTGGTTGGTGCCGTAGGTGGAATAGAAGATGACGGCGATCTTAGGTTTGGACATGGTGCGCTCCTCTTGGTGCGTTTCACGGCACACATGGGACAAGCGAAGCACTGGCGCTATTGGCGAAGACCGCATGGATCCTGTGCGGAAATACGCGGGTGGCGGCGACTTGGCTGGATTGGCCGGCACGCGGACGAAGCGGCCGTCGGCTGAAACCGCACTTCAAGACTCCGTCGCGCCCTTGCCCGCAGGGATCGTGCCGCGGCGTGCAGCGCGTGCGCCGCGCGCTTCTTCGGAGAAGCAATAGCGGGTGGACCCCGCCGCTCGCCCTTGACGCTTAGCTTTCGTGCCGGGTTCCGCCGCGGCGGCGCGTGTCGATCGGCAGGTTCACGTGCACGGGCCGGTACGCGCGCTGGTCGCAGGCCTGCCGGGGGCAGACGTGGCAGTTGATGCCGATCGGCGCGAACAGTGCGGGATCATCAATGTTGAACTGCCGCGCATAGCCGATGCGCCGGGCGTGCTCGATCTCGCAGCCGATTGCGATCACCAGCCGCCGGTCGCGCGGCTGGCGGCCGATATGCGGGCGGTCCACGCCGCGCGACAGCGTGAAGAAGCGTCCGCCCTCGGGCAGTTCGACGAACTGCGGGATGATCTTGCCCGGGGCGCGAAGCGCGCCGTGCACGTCCCAGACGGGGCAGGCGCCGCCCTGCTCGGCCAGGGTGAAGGGCGTGGCGTTGAAGCGCTTGGTCACGTTACCGGCACGGTCGATGCGCAGGAAGAAGAACGGCACGCCCCGCGCCCCGTCGCGTTGCAGCGTGGTCAGCCTGTGGCAGACCTGCTCGACACTGAGGCCGAAGGCCGCGGCCAGCCGGTCGACGTCGTAGGCGCTTTCCTCGGCGCGTGCGAGGAAGGCATCGTAGGGCATCAGCAGCGCCGCCGCGAAGTAGTTGGCCAGTTCGACCTCGAGCCGCGCGCGCCCGGCCCCGGTGTCGAGATCGCTTTCCTCGATCCGCACGGCGATCTGCGGCCCGGCTTCGAGCAGGCCCAGCACATGCGCCAGTTGAAAGACCTTGTTCGCGTGGTCGAGCGCCTCGGACAGCTGAACGACGGCCGCGGCTTCGTCCGTGCTGCGCAGCGCACCGCCCATCTCGGCCACGCTCAGCACGCGCGTCTCGTAGCCGTGCTCGAGCCGCAGATGCCGCTTGAGCAGGGTGTAGACTTCGTCGACCGTCCCGCCGATGCGCGCGCGCAGCGCGGCGGCAGCCTCTTCGAGTTCGGGGAAATGGTTCTGCCTGTCGCGGAAGAAGTCGTGGATCGCGGTCTCGGGTGTCGTGCGCGTCAGGGATGCGGCGGCCTCGCCGCCCGACAGAAGGTCGAGCTGGCGCACCATGCCACGGTGGCTGCGGTAAAGATGCAGGAATCGGTCGACGAGCGCCGGCGCATGGTCGAGCGCGGCGCGCAGCTCCGCCAGGTCGGGCGGTTCCCCGGCGAAGATCGGGTCGCGCACCGCGGCGCGCAGGTCGGCCAGCCGGTGCGCCTCGTCGTCCTGGACGAGCGCGCGGATGTCCACGCCATAGGCCTCGGTCAGGGCGATCAGCACCGGGACCGACAACGAGCGCTGGTTGTTTTCCAGCAGGTTGACGTAGGCCGGCGAGATTCCGAGGCGGTTCGCCATGTCCGCCTGCGTATGCTGATGTCGTTTGCGAAGCTGCCGCAAATGCGGGCCGACCAGCGTCTTTTTCATGTAACAGACTTTACAGCATGACGGAGTGTAAACGCAACAAATAACATGCAAACACGAATAAACGTGAAATATAATTACTTTACGGTACCTTCTTCTCAGTTCCGCGCTGGCTGACGGACGTAGCGGCCACAGGCGGAGGTTTGATGCGCAAGGGAGGACGTTACATGGCCTACACGATGACACGCCGGTTCACGATCGCGGCCGCTGCGGCGGCGCTTTCTCTGGGCGGTGCGACCGCCGCGACGGCAGAAGACTGGGCGCCCCGGAAGCCGATCGAGATGGTGATCATGGCCGGGCAAGGCGGCGGTGCCGATCGCCTCGCCCGCCTGTTCCAGTCGATCATCCAGAAGGAAAACCTCTCGAGCATGCCGATCCTGCCAGTCAACAAGGGCGGCGGGTCCGGGGCCGAGGCGCTGCGCTACCTCAAGGACAACGAGGGCGATCCGCACATCATCATGGCGACGCTCAACAGCTACTACACCACGCCGCTGCAGACCGACATCGGCGTCGACATCGAAGAGTTCACCCCCATCGCGCGGATGGCCAACGACAACTTCATCCTGTGGGTCAGCGCCGACAGCGACATCGAGACGCTCGAGGATTACGTCGCCGCCGTGCAGGCGGCCGACGGCGCGTGGAAGATGGGCGGCACCGGGTCCGGCCAGGAAGACAGCCTCGTGACCGCGATGCTCGAGGAAGAGTTCGGTCTCGAATTCACCTACGTGCCCTTCGACGGCGGCGGCACGGTCGCCAAGAACCTGGTCGGCAACCACATCGACTCGACCGTCAACAACCCGTCCGAGCAGATGGGCTTCTACAACGCGGGCAAGTCGCGGCCGATCGCGACCTTCACGCCCGAGCGGCTCGAGGCGTTTCCCGACGTCCCGACCATGCGCGAGCTGGGGCATGACCTGACCTATTCGATGCAGCGCAGCTTTGTCGCGCCCGGCAACATCCCGACCGAGGCCGCCGCCTACTACACCGACCTCTTCAAGCGCCTCTCGGAAAGCGAGGAATGGCAGAAATACGCGGCCGAGGAAGCGCTCGACGCCGAGTTCCTGTCAGGCGACGCGCTGCAGGAGTTCCTGCTCGAGGGCCGGGCGATCCACGCCGAGATCCTCGAGAGCATGGGTGAAGACCCCGCCTCCTGACCGCGGAAGGACGACACGCGGCCGGGCACTTCGCCCGGCCGTTCGCGCGCGTGCAGGCCCCCCGGGCGCTGCACATCGCGCAAGGCGCCCCGCCCGGCGAACGGGCCAGTTCAACGAGGAATGCCATGCTTGTAGCGGATCGACTGATCGCCGGCGCGCTGATGGCGCTGTCGCTGTACTTCATGAGCCACGCCGTAGCCCTGCCCATCGGCTGGAACGGTCAGACCGGCGGTCCCGGCGGCGGGTCGTTCCCGTTCTGGCTGTCCGCGGTGATGCTCGCCTGTTCGGCGGTGATCCTGCTGCGCAGTTTCGCGGCGGACGCGCGGGCCAGCTTCGCGTTCGACACCGCGATGCTGAGGCCGATCCTGTTGGTGGTGGCGGCGATCGTCGTGACCATCGCGCTGATCTCGTGGCTGGGCGCGTACGTCGCCATCCCGGCCTTCCTGTTCTGGTACCTGCGCATCTTCGGCGGGCACGGCTGGGCGCTGGTGCTCTCGATCACGCTGATCACCCCGGTCTTCCTGTTCTTCTTCTTCGAGGTGACCCTGCGGATCCTGCTGCCCAAGGGCGTGACCGAACCGCTGTTCTTCCCCCTCTACGCCATGTTCTTCTGAGGAGTATCGTCCATGGAGATGCTAGCGCTTCTGAGCAGCGGGTTCGCCACCTCGCTGACGCCGCTGAACCTGATGGTCGTCGTGCTGGGCGTGACGGCGGGTCTGTTCATCGGGGCCATGCCGGGGCTGGGCTCGGTCAACGGCGTGGCGATCGTCCTGCCGCTGACCTTCATCGTGCCGCCGAACTCGGCGATCATCCTGCTTGCCGCGATCTACTACGGCGCGATGTACGGGGGCGCGATCAGCTCGATCCTGCTGGGCATTCCCGGCGCCTCGACCGCTGTCGCCACCACCTTCGACGGACGCCCCATGGCGCAGCAGGGCAAGGCCGGCCTCGCCCTGATCGCCGCCGCGGTTGCAAGCTTTGTCGGCGGCACGATCTCGGTAGTGCTGTTCACGCTGTTCGCCGCGCCCCTGGCCGATCTGGCGCTGGCATTCGGCCCGGCCGAGGAATTCGCGCTGGTGCTGCTGGCTTTCACGACCTTCGTGGGCCTTGGCGGCGACGACGTGCTCAAGACGATCGTGATGATCTGCCTGGGCCTCGTGCTCGCCAC
>NZ_JBELMH010000055.1:21437-22757 GCF_042096055.1 Citreimonas sp.
GCGTCGCTGATGGCCTATGGCATGGCCAAGCAAAGCTCGAAGGACCCCAAGTCCTTCGGCAAGGGCAATATCGAGGGCGTCGCTGCCCCCGAGACGGCGAACAACGCCGCCTCGACCGGATCGCTGCTGCCGATGCTGACGCTCGGCATCCCGGGCTCTCCGACTACGGCGCTGCTGCTAGGCGGCATGGTGATGTGGGGTCTGGTCCCCGGCCCGATGCTGTTCATCGAGCAGCCGGACTTCGTCTGGGGCCTGATCTCGTCGCTCTACACGGCGAACGTGGCCGCCGTGCTGATCAACATCGCGCTGATCCCGGTCTTCGTCTGGGCGCTGCGGATGCCGTTCACGGTGCTCTGTTCGCTGGTGATCGTGCTGTGCATCGTCGGCGGCTTCGCGCCCAGCCAAAAGATGCACGACGTCTGGCTGATCGCGGGGTTCGGCGTCGCGGGCTACCTTCTGCGCAAGGCCGACTACCCTCTGGCGCCGCTGGTGCTGGCGCTGGTGCTGGGCCCGCTGATGGAGACGAGCTTCCGCCAGACGCTGATCGCCGAGCAAGGCAACGTTCTGGCCTTCGTGCAGCGGCCGCTTTCGGGTAGCTTCATGCTGATCGCGCTGGTGTTCTTCCTGCTGCCGCTGATCAAGTATGTTCGAACGAACCGGCGCCGCACGATCGCGCCGGCCGAGTGACGGGATGATGACCAGGAGAGACTTGACGATGGCACAGACTTTTTCCGAGCTTTTGGCCCCGCATCCCGATTCCGCGCCGGCGATCGGGGCACCCGGCCGCGCATGGCTGAGCTACGGCGGCCTGCGCACCCTTTCGACCGACGTGCGCGCTGCGCTGCGGGCGGCGGGCGTGGGACCGAAGGACCGGGTCGCCATCGTGCTGCCCAACGGCCCCGAGATGGCGACCGCCTTCGCCACGATCGCTCAGGCGGCGACGACGGCGCCTCTCAACCCCGCCTACAAGGAGGACGAGTTCGCCTTCTACCTCGAGGATCTCGGCGCGCGCGCGATCGTCCTCGCGGCGGACGAGGACGGTCCTGCCCTGCGCGCGGCGCGGCGCTTCGGCCTGATCGTGCTGCGGGTCGCCGTGCCCGACGGCGCCGCGGCGGGTGCCTTCGACCTGATGGCCGAAAACCCCGGCGCCCCCGTTTCCGACGGCACGCCGGACGCCGACGACGTGGCGCTGGTGCTGCACACCTCTGGCACCACCTCGCGCCCGAAGATTGTTCCGCTGCTGCAATCCAACGTCGTCGCCTCGGCGCGGAACGTGGCGGACTCGCTGGCGCTCAGCGACCGCGACCGCTGCCTGAACGT
>NZ_JBELMH010000056.1:0-22699 GCF_042096055.1 Citreimonas sp.
CAGCAGCAGCGTCGGAAAAATCTCCTGCAGGTCCTCGACCTGGCGTTCGTCCAGCATCGAGGCCTCGTCGACGAAGCCAATGTCGAGCGGTTCCTCGCGCCGCTTCCAGCCTGTGATGAAGTCGCTGCCGCGCAACCCGGCGGCGGCCAGCGCCGCGGGAACCGAGGAATGCTGCGCGTAACTCGCCGCGGCGCGATCCAAGGCCTCGGGGGTCAGGTCCTCGATCTCGGGCTTCTCGCCGTTTCCCATCAGCCATTCGGCGATGCGCTCGTATTCCGGATCGTAAACCGGCGTATAGAGAATGCGGTGGATCGTGGTGGCCGGCACGCCACGGTTGCGCAGCACGCTTGCGGCCTTGTTGGTGGGCGCCAGCACGGCAAGGGTCCGGCGATCGCGCCTGCGGCGGCCTTCCCAGTCTCCCGACACGGTGTCTACGCCCGCGGCCTCGAGCGCCTTGACCAGTTCCGACAGCAGCAGCGTCTTGCCGCTGCCCGCCTTGCCTGTCAGCGCGAGGATCCGGGACTTGCCCTCCTTCGCGGGCAGGCACAATCCGTCTTCCAGATCGATGCCCGCATCGTGCAGCAGGTCCGCCACGGCATCGTAGGCCTGGGCCTGGTCGTCTGAGAACTGGATCACGGGCGCGTTCATGCGCGCGACCCTATCCTCAGGGGTGGTGCGGTGCCAGATGAAACCCGGCGTCGCCCGTCTGTTCACGGGCCGAGATATGCAGCGGCCGTCGGTCGGGCGGGTCCTGCCCGCCCGCTACCGAAGGTAGGGTCAGGCAGCCAGGCGCATGGGAACGGCTGCGGCGGCGACGGCCTGCACGGCGAGGTCCATCATCGGGGTCGGTTCGGTGGCATTGAACGAACGTTCGAACCAGCGGCGGGTCATTTCGGGGGAGATCCCGGCGCTCTTGGCGACCGAGGCCTGCGCTTCGGCCGAGAATTCCCACAGGCCGACCGAAATCTGCTCGCGGCCCTCGCCTTGGCTCCCGAGGATTTCCGGCGACGAGCCGATACGGCGGTAGATACGGACCATGCGGGCATCGAAGACGCCGACGAAGTGCTCGATGTCGAATTCGCGCATCACCTCGCCACCGGCCAGCATCAGCGCTGCGGCCACACCGGGCGTCGCGTCGCGGGACAGGCAGAAGCGGGTGCATTCCCAGATGAAGGGGCTTTCGATGCGCACGCCGTCGGTGAGGTGTACGAAGTGGTCGTTGACCATGGTCTGGCCGACCGTCGGCAGCAGCCGCATCGAGCCACCATGCGTGCCGTCGGCGTTTTCCCAGATGACGTAGAGCGGGTTCTGCGCATCGTACTCATCGCGCTCGTAGCCCAGCTCGTCGACCGACACGTCCCAGCCGAGGCGCGTCTTGAACTGGTCCGCACGGTCCAGGAACATCGTGTGCGCGAGGGTCGGGAAGTTGTGCAGGTCTTCGGCGTAGATGTAGCGGATCATGTCGGTTCCCCTTGGTGTCGTGCCGGTCGCTGGTGCGTCGCGGCGTTGATCTGATGAGGAAAGTTTTGCCCCGAGTTTCTTAACGACATGATTCAGGACCGCGCGGCGTGGTTACCGGCGGCTTAACGGGCCCTTCTAAACCACGATCAGGCCACGGCTGAGGGCCCGTGCGACCGCGTGTGTTGTGTTTAGCGCGCCAAGCTTGAAGCGCGCGCTTTCGACGTAGACCCGAAGCGTATGCTCGGAGATCTGCAGCTTGTCGGCGGCTTGCGCCCGCGACAGGCCGATCGCCAGCATCGTCATTGCTTCGACCTCGCGCGGGGACAGCGGCTGGCCTTGGTCGGGCGCGCGCCCGGGTTCGAGCTGCAGCGCCACCTGGTTGAAGCAATGCGCGATCAGGATCAGGTCGCGTCGGTTCGTGGTGGTGAATTCCTCCCAGTCCTCGTCGGAGCAGATGTGGCTGACAGTGAACAGCGCATACTGGCCGTTCGGGCCGCGGATCGGGATGGAAAAGCCCTGGTTGCCGACACCGTGGGCGATTGCATCCTGCAGGAAGGCCCGTGCGGCCTTGCTGCTCCAGTCGAGGCGCTTCCAGTCGATTGGATGGAACTTCTGGTAGCACCCCTGGATGACCGGATCGACCCTCAGGTAGCCCTTCTCGAGATACCGATCGACCCAGACATCGTCGTATGTTCCGCAGCCGTATTGCTCTCCGGCGCTGTTGACCCAGTGATAGACGACGTGATTGATGCCGTAGAAATCACGAAACGCGACCGACGCGGCCTGAAGCCGCTCGAGCGAGTCAGCGGATTCCAATCCTTCGATCAGCGCGTCCAGACGCGGCGTGTTCGCCAAGTACCCCAAGGCCATCCCCCTCGGCAGCGGACGCAATCTCGATCTGAGCGACGTAGGACACGTCGTCGAGTTGCGCCGCCAACGTCGGCATGTCGTTGGCGCGCGCGAAAGCCTTCAGATCGGTAATTACGTCCAAGATCCAGTCATGTCCCATGGGGAGCCTCGCTTAATAGTAGTTAACGACCTATTAAAACAACTCTAGCATGCGCGGATTCAGCTTAATATTCGCACATTCTAACTCCCCATAAATAGCGAGGGGGCGATTTTCAGGCCTTTGGAATGGTTGGGGCGACCTCCGGAACGACGAACGCCCGCGCCGGTCTGGACCGATTCGCGGGCGTTCGCGTCTGGCCGGATGATCCGACCCTACTTCTTCGCGTCGAGCGCGTCCTCGAAAGTGCGCAATCCGGTGCGTGGCGCCTGGACGAGAACGGCCATGTTGCCGGGCTTGTGCTCGTTCTTCATCATCTTGGTGTGGGCGTCGGGAATCTCGGCCCACGGGAAGACCTCGGACATGCACGGGTCGAGCCGGCGCTCGATCATCAGCCGGTTGGCCGAAGCCGCCTGCTTGAGATGCGCGAAGTGCGACCCTTGCAGACGTTTCTGGTGCATCCACATGTAGCGCACGTCGAAGGTGCAGTTGAACCCGGACGTGCCGGCGCAGATCACCACCATGCCGCCCTTCTTGCAGACCAATGTCGAGACGGGGAACGTCGCCTCGCCGGGGTGCTCGAAGACCATGTCCACGTTCACGCCCTTGCCGGTGATGTCCCAGATCGCCTTGCCGAACTTTCGCGCCTCTTTCAGCCAGGCGTTGTATTCGGGCGTGTTCACCGTGGGCAGCTGGCCCCAGCAGTCGAACTCCTTACGGTTGATGACGCCCTTGGCCCCCTGGTCCATCACGAACTGGCGCTTGCTCTCGTCCGAGATGACACCGATCGCGTTCGCGCCCGCTGTGTTCGCCAACTGGATCGCGTAGGACCCCAGTCCTCCCGACGCCCCCCAGACCAGCACGTTCTGCCCGGGCTTGAGCTCATGCGGGTGATGGCCGAACAGCATCCGGTAGGCAGTGGCCAGCGTCAGCGTGTAGCAGGCGCTCTCCTCCCAGGTCAGGTGACGCGGCCGCGGCATCAGCTGCTGGGCCTGCACCTTGGTGAACTGGGCGAAAGAGCCGTCGGGCGTCTCGTAGCCCCAGATCCGCTGGGTGGGCGAGAACATGGGGTCGCCGCCGTTGCATTCCTCGTCGTTGCCGTCATCCTGGTTGCAGTGGATCACGACCTCGTCGCCCACCTTCCAGTTGCGCACGGCTGCGCCGACCTTCCACACGATCCCCGAGGCGTCCGAACCCGCGATGTGGTAGGGCTGGCCGTGGCCGTCAAAGGGGCTGATCGGCTGCCCGAGACCCGCCCAGACCCCGTTGTAGTTCACGCCCGCGGCCATCACGAGGACCAGCACCTCGTTGCTGTCCACGTCCCAGGTGTCGACGACCTCTATCTCGAAGCTCTTCTCGGGTTCGCCGTGACGCTCGCGCCGGATCGCCCACGCGTACATCTTCTTCGGCACGTAGCCCATCGGGGGCATTTCGCCGATCTCGTAAAGATCCTTCTCGGGGGCGTCGTACTGAGCGATGCCCGGCTGGTTGTCCAAAGCCATGCCGGCCTCCTGTCCATGTCCTCGACCCGGCGCTGCAGTGCAGAATCGCGGGTACCCGCCATCGGCTTACGCCTCGATGGGTAACTTTGCAATATCCAGGGTGTTTGTTTCGGTAACTTTATAACCGAGCAAGTGCAGAATGTGTGGTCACCGCTCCATCAGGTGCGTGATGGAATTGGCATAGAACTCGGCCAGCGCGCGCTGCTCGGGAACCACGGCGTAGCGGCCATCCTGCTCGACCGCGATACCGCGACGGGTCAGCGCCTGCAGGCCAAGCTCGACCGCCGCGGCATGACTGGAGCGCGGGAGATGCACATGCGCGTCGCCCAGCCTAGCGACCGCAGCCTCGGTCTCGGCCTCCAGATCCTCGCGCGTGCAGCTTTTCACGCGCAGCAACAACCACGCGACAAGCGGCACGGGCAGAACCGGAACGATCGCGGCGATGCGGTCCATCAGGGTCCTGGCCAGCGCATCGGCGTCGGCGGCAAGGTCCGGCGCTTCGCGCAAGGAAAATGGCGTGCCGAAACTCACGGCCGCGTAGCCGAAGCGCTGGAAGCGGCCGGTCACCTTCCGCCACGCCTGCCGCAGCACCGCCCGCATCACGCGCAGGATCCCGGCATCGAACTTGCGCTTGCCGGCCTGCCCGGCCCCGATCAGGACGCGGTCCTCGAGCACACGGTCGTAGTTCAACGCGACCGGCACGAAGACGATGTCGCGTGCGCCTTGGCGACCACCCTCGACTATGTAGCTCAGCAAACCTTTCTTGGGCGGGTGTACGGTGCCGTCGAGGCTCAGCCCTCCTTCGGGAAAGATCGCCTGCGTGACGCCGGCCTCGGTCGACATCTGCACGTAGCGCCGCAGGACCCGACGATACAGCGTGTCACGCGCGCGGCGGCGGATGAAGTACGCTCCCATGTTCCGGATGAGCCGGCTCAGCGGCCAGACTTGCGCCCATTCCCCCACTGCATAGGACAGGGCCGACCGGTCGGCGGCCAGGTGCGTGACGAGCACGTAGTCCATGTTGCTGCGATGGTTCATCACGAAGACCACGGTCGCCTCGGGATCGATTGCCTGCAGCGCGCCGGCGTCGTGGTGGCGCAGCCGCACGCGGAACAGCGCGTTCGACAGCCGGCGTGCAAGCCCGACGCCCCAGCCGAAATAGGTCAGCGCCGAGAACGACGGCACGATCTCGCGCGCATAGGCGCGAGCGCGCTCGAAGGCGACATCCTCGCGCACGCCGGTCTCGCGGGCATGGGCGACGATCGCGCGAGTGACCTCCGGGTCGTAGCACAGGCGCTGGATCAGATCGTAGCGGCGCAACAGCTTGAACGGCTGGATCGGCCGCTCAAGCCGCCGGTTCAACCGATCGACCGCGCGCTGCATCCGGCGACGAAGGAACCAGCGCACAGACGGGAATAGAAAGTTCGTGGCGAATGCCGCGACCGCGAAGATCAGGATGAGGATGAACAGCCAGAGCGGCAGGGTGACAGGGGCGGTCATGGGAGCAAACGGTGTCAGGCCCCCCTTGCGCGCGCAACCTCTAAGGATTTGCCCGGCGCCGCGCGACGCGGCCTGCGTCGCGGGCGCATCACCCCATGGGGATCAAGCTGCGCCGAACGCTCGAAAGGAAGAGCGACCGCTTCCCATTTCGCTTTCCCACCGGATCGACGCGCGGCATCCTGCGATCCGGCGCGCTGCACTGCGGCGAATTGACAAAGACACATTATGTCTAATACCTGTTTCGCAACGCAATAAGATTGCAAGCTAGAATCCGATCCCGGAGACCCTGATGACCGACACTTCTCGCGACACGCCCTGGCTGATCCGCACTTATGCCGGCCACTCGACCGCGGCGGCATCGAACGCGCTCTACCGCGGAAACCTGGCGAAGGGGCAGACGGGCCTTTCGGTGGCCTTCGACCTGCCCACGCAGACCGGGTACGACAGCGACCACGTGCTGGCCCGCGGCGAGGTCGGGAAGGTGGGCGTGCCGGTGTGCCACCTAGGCGACATGCGCACGCTATTCGACGGCATCCCGCTCGAACAGATGAACACGTCGATGACGATCAATGCGACGGCGCCCTGGCTGCTCGCGCTCTACATCGCGGTAGCCGAGGAGCAGGGCGCGGATGTCGCGCAGCTCACCGGCACAGTGCAGAACGACCTGATAAAGGAATACCTGAGCCGCGGGACGTATATCTGCCCGCCCGAGCCCAGCCTGCGGATGATTGGCGACGTGGCCGAGTACTGCCTGACCCACGTCCCCAAATGGAACCCGATGAACGTGTGCTCCTATCACTTGCAAGAGGCCGGCGCGACACCCGAGCAGGAGCTTGCGTTTGCCTTGGGTACGGCGGTGGCCGTGCTGGACGAGTTGCGCCCCCGCGTACTTGGGGCCGAGTTCGAGCGCATGGTGGGGCGGATCAGCTTCTTCGTGAACGCGGGCATCCGCTTCGTCACCGAGATGTGCAAGATGCGCGCCTTCGTGGACCTGTGGGACGAGATCCTGATCGAGCGCTACGGCGTCGAGGACGCGAAATACCGCCGCTTCCGCTATGGCGTGCAGGTGAACAGCCTCGGCCTGACCGAGCAGCAGCCCGAGAACAACGTCTACCGCATCCTGCTGGAAATGCTAGCCGTGACGCTGTCCAAGAACGCCCGCGCCCGTGCGGTGCAGCTGCCCGCCTGGAACGAGGCGCTCGGCCTGCCCCGTCCTTGGGATCAGCAATGGTCGATGCGCATGCAGCAGATCCTGGCCTACGAAACGGACCTGCTGGAATACGACGACCTGTTCGACGGCAACCCGGCAGTCGAGCGCAAGGTCGCCGCGCTAAAGGAGGCCGCGCGCGCCGAGCTGGCCAATCTCGACGCCATGGGCGGCGCGATCCGGGCGATCGACTACATGAAGGGCCGGCTGGTGGAATCCAACGCCGCCCGCGTCGGCCGGATCGAGCGCGAGGAGACCACGGTCGTCGGCGTGAACCGCTTCACAGGGACGGAACCCTCGCCGCTGATGGGCGAGGACGGCGGCATCATGACGGTCGATCCGGGAGTCGAGGCCGAGCAGGTCGGCCGTCTGGAAGCGTGGCGCGCCGCGCGTGACGGCGCCGCGGTCAAGGACGCGCTGGCCGCGCTGCGCGCGGCGGTGCGCGACGGTAAGAACGTGATGCCCGCCTCGATTGCCTGCGCAAAGGCGGGCGTGACGACCGGCGAATGGGCCGGCGAGATGCGCGCCATCCACGGCGAATACCGCGCGCCCACGGGCGTTTCGCACGCGCGGTCCAACATGACCCAGGGCTTGGACGAGATCCGCGAAGCGGTTGACGCAGTCAGCGACCGGCTGGGCCGCCGGCTGAAGCTGCTGGTGGGCAAGCCAGGGCTCGACGGGCACTCCAACGGGGCCGAGCAGATCGCCTTTCGCGCGCGCGATTGCGGGATGGATATCGAATACGCCGGCATTCGCCTGACGCCGGAACAGATCGTCGATGCGGCCGCGCGCGGCGCACACGTGATCGGGCTTTCAATCCTGTCGGGCAGCCACATCCCGCTGGTCGAAGACGTCCTGCGGCGGCTGGAAATGGCCGGGCTTTCGGAAACCCCCGTGATCGTGGGCGGGATCATTCCCGAGGACGATATCGCGCGGCTACGCGGAATGGGTGTCTCGAAAGTCTACACCCCCAAGGATTTTGCCCTGAACGCGATCATGATGGATATCGTGACGCTCGCCGATCCCGCGAACCTTGCGGCTGAATAAACCTTTTCGGCGAAAATCCGCGAAAAAGTCTTCTATTTTGTGTCAGCACACTCGCGATTGCGGGATCCATCTTGCATTGGGTTTTCTTTGTTCATACGCAATTGGAAAACTCATGAGGATAAGACATGGCAATCGACCTGGATAAACTGTCGCGCGACGAACTGGTGAAACTCATCTCGGACGCGGAAAAAGCTCTCAAATCGCTCGAGACCCGGCGCAAGGCGGAAGCAAAGCGCGCCGCCGAAAAGGCCGCGCAGGAATACGGATTCTCGCTGGATGACGTGATCGGTGGTGGAAGCGCAAAAGGGGCGAAAGGCTCCAAGGGCGCGCCGAAATACGCGCATCCCGAGAACCCGGAAAAGACCTGGACCGGTCGCGGCCGCCAGCCCAACTGGGTCAAGGAATGGCTGGAAAGCGGCAAGTCGCTCGACGACCTGAAGATCTGAGATGACTGTCCATATCGGCGCCAAGCCGGGCGAGGTCGCGGAAACGGTTCTGATGCCCGGCGATCCGCTGCGGGCGCAATGGGCGGCGGAAACGTTCCTCGACAATCCGGAATGCGTGAACCGCGTGCGCGGCATGTTCGGATTCACCGGGACGTGGAAAGGCAATCGGGTGACGATCCACGGGTCGGGCATGGGAATGCCCAGCCTGTCGATCTACGCCAACGAGCTGATCCGCGATTACGGAGCAAAGACGCTGATCCGCATCGGCTCCTGCGGAGCCATGCAAGAGAATATCGCCATTCGCGACGTGATCCTGGCGATGACGGCCTCGACCCTTTCCACGCCCTCGCGCGGGATATTCCGCGATCTCAATTACGCGCCCTGCGCGGATTACGGGTTGCTGCGCGCCGCCGCCGATGCGGCCGCGTCGAAAGGGATCACGCCGCATGTGGGCGGGATTTACTCATCGGACGTTTTCTACGACGAACGGCCGGACCTGAATGCCGAGATGATGCGGCACGGCATTCTCGGCGTGGAAATGGAAGCGGCCGAGCTTTACACGCTTGGCGCGCGCTACGGCGTACGGACGCTGGCCGTGCTGACGGTAAGCGATCACCTCGTCACGCACGAGGCACTGCCGTCCGAGGATCGCGAGCGGTCCTTCGGCGAGATGGTCGAAATCGCGCTCGAGGCGGCCTTCTCCGGCTGACTTGCGCTTGGGAATGCGAGGGGCCGCGCCTCTCGCGATCTCAGCACAATCCTCAGGAAAAACGAACAGGCGCTCAGCGGCCGTGGCTGCGGTCATACCCGTTTGGCGCGGGCGGCTGCCAGCCGGTCAACGCCTGCGCGTCAGGCCTCAGGATCTCGACCCGCAGCGGAAAGCAGGCAGCGGTGTCCGACGAATGCTCGGCCGAGCAATCGCCGCCCGGACAGGCGCTGAGCGCGCCCAGCAGGTCGATCTCGGCAAACAAGGTCAGCGCGTCGCCCGGACGGACGGGGCTCGCCTTCATGAAATACTGCCCGGTGTCGCGGGTGAAGCCGGTGCACATGAAGACGTTGAGCACGTCGTGCACGTGCCTCTCGGCTTCGTGCAGCGGCAGGCCGGTGGCGTCGCACAGCGCGCGGGTGAGGTTCGAATGACAGCAATGGTGGTACTGCGTACCCGACAGCAGGTTGCCCGTGTAGGGATCGCAGCGCGTGCCGATCACGTCGTGCACAGAGCCACCGAATGAGTCGATGCCGTACCAGTCGAGGCTGTCGGCGACGATCGTCGCCATCGGGCGCAGATACGGGAAGCACGACCACATGCGCTCGCCCGTCGTCAGGTGCGTGCCGTGCAGCGCGCGGGTTTTGCCGGAATAGAAGCGCTCGGTCAGATCGGCGGCGTTCCACAGGTTCAGGTCGCCGACCTGCGGGCCCTCGACGCTGACGATGCGGAAGAACTGCCCGGCAGGCACGCGGAATGTGGCCGCTTCACGCGGCGCAACCGTCACGACGTCGACAACCTCTGCCGAAGCAAGCGCTTGGCTATAAAGCTCAAGGTCCGGCCGCGGCAGCGTGTCGGTCGGATAGCAGATGACCGGCGGAACGGCGCGGCGGGCCTCGGCATCGTGCGGCGCATCGCTCATGTCACCTCCCCTGAACGGTCGCGGGCGCGTTCATGTCTGGCCTCCGTCGCGAAAGCAGGTCCGGGGGGCCTTGCCCACAGGTCCGCGGGTGGTCGCGCCACAATTCACGCAGGTCCAGACGCTATCGTCGGCCTTGGGGTATTCCCGCCACCGGCAGGCCCGCGTGCCGCGGTTCGAGAACACCGCGATCAGAACGAAGGCGACGATCAGACCGACGACCACCAGCATCGCGACCTCCCTGTCGTTCCGCCCGCGACGGCGTCACGCGCCGCCGCGGATTGCAGAACGAAGACGGCAATCAGACCGCGCGATCCAGCATCATCTTCTTGATGTCGGAAATCGCCGCCGCCGGGTTCAGGCCCTTCGGGCACGTCTTGGCGCAGTTCATGATCGTGTGGCAGCGGTACAGCTTGAACGGATCCTCGAGGTCGTCCAAACGCTCACCCGTCGCCTCGTCGCGGCTGTCGACGATCCAGCGATACGCGTGCAGCAACGCGGCGGGGCCGAGGTACCGGTCGCCGTTCCACCAGTAGGACGGGCACGAGGTCGAGCAGCAGGCGCACATCACGCATTCGTAGAGGCCGTCGAGCTTCTTGCGGTCGTCGATGGACTGCTTCCACTCCTTGGCTGGGCGGTTCGTCTTTGTCTCGAGCCAGGGCATGACGGATTCATGCTGCGCGTAGAAATGCGTGAGGTCGGGGATCAGGTCCTTCACCACCGGCATATGCGGTAGCGGGTAGATCTTCACGTCGCCCTTGATCTCGTCCAGGCCGTAGATACAGGCCAGCGTGTTGATCCCGTCGATGTTCATCGCGCACGAGCCGCAGATCCCCTCGCGGCACGACCGGCGGAAGGTCAGCGTCGGATCGATCTCGTTCTTGATCTTGATCAGCGCGTCCAGAACCATCGGGCCGCACTTGTCCATGTCGACGAAATAGGTGTCGACGCGGGGGTTCTCGCCGTCGTCCGGCGTCCAGCGATAGACCTGGAACTTGCGCACGTTGGTCGCGCCCTCGGGCTTGGGCCACGTCTTGCCGGTGCGGATCTTCGAGTTCTTCGGAAGGGTGAACTGAACCATGTCAGACTCCTATGGGTCGGGCCGGGAGGCGCCTATCCGGCCTGCTGCAGCAGGACCGGCAGCCCCCGGGTTCCCAGGCAATTGATCGTTTCGGGCTTGGTGATGATCTGGCCCACCACCTCGGCCGTGGCAGGGGTCGGCCCAAGGGCCGCGTCGGACGCAAGCGCGCGGATCTGCGCCGCCGTCGCGTTGTCGATCACGCAGTCGATGGCCGGTTCGACCGGCAGGCCGGGGAACCGCTCGACAACGACACGGGTGACGACCGAGCGCGCGGCCTCGCGCGCAAAGGCATCCTGCACCTGCGGCGAGCAGCCCAAAAGCGCCAGCCCCGCGGCCAGTATGCACATCGCGCGCATCAGAAGGTCCGCGTCTTCGGCGCGATGCGCTTCAGCTCGATCCCGCCCTGATCCTCTGTGGTCAGCGGATCTGTGATCACCGGACGGAAACTCAGTTCGACCTCGGTTGCGGTGGCGAGGTCGCCGCGCATCCGGGCGATCGTATGCACGCGCCACTTGTCGTCGTCGCGATCGGGATGATCCTCGTGCGCGTGGGCGCCACGGCTTTCGGTCCGCGCCTCAGCCGACACGATCGTGGTCAGCGCGTTGGGCATCAGGTTGGTCAGCTCGAGCGTCTCCATCAGGTCCGAGTTCCAGACCAGGCTGCGGTCGGTAACCTTCAGATCCTTCACCTTTCCGGCGATCTCGGTCATCCGGCGCACGCCGTTCGACAGCGTCTCGCCGGTGCGGAAGACGGCGGCGTCGCTCTGCATCGTCTTCTGCATTTCCAGCCGCAGCTCGGCGGTCGGTGTCTGGCCGTCGGCGTGGCGGAGCGTGTCGAAGCGATCGAACGCCTTGTCGATCTGATCCTTCGGCGCGACCGGCACGGCGCTTTCGCGGTCGACGATCTTGCCCGCGCGGATCGCTGCTGCGCGGCCGAACACCACGAGGTCGATCAGCGAGTTCGAACCCAGCCGGTTCGCCCCGTGGACCGAAGCGCAACCGGCCTCGCCCACGGCCATCAGGCCCGGAACAATCGCGTTGGGGTCGCCCTCGGTCGGGTTCAGCACCTCGCCCCAGTAGTTCGTCGGAATGCCGCCCATGTTGTAGTGCACCGTCGGTATGACCGGGATCGGTTCCTTGGTGACGTCGACGCCGGCGAAGATCTTGGCGGATTCCGAGATGCCCGGCAGCCGCTCGGCCAGCGCTTCCTTCGGCAGGTGCGACAGGTTCAGGTGGATGTGGTCGCCATGCTCGCCTACGCCGCGGCCCTCGCGGATTTCCATGGTCATGCAGCGGCTGACGTAGTCGCGGGGCGCGAGGTCCTTGTAGTTGGGCGCGTAGCGCTCCATGAACCGCTCGCCCTCGGAGTTGGTAAGGTACCCGCCCTCGCCGCGCGCGCCTTCGGTGATCAGGCAGCCCGAGCCGTAGATGCCCGTCGGATGGAACTGCACGAACTCCATGTCCTGCAGCGGCAGGCCCGCGCGCGCCACCATGCCGCCGCCGTCGCCGGTGCAGGTGTGCGCCGAGGTCGCGCTGAAATAGGCGCGGCCGTAGCCACCTGTCGCCAGCACCACGGTCTTGGCGTTGAAGACGTGGAACGTGCCGTCATCGAGCTTCCAGCACAGCACGCCCTTGCAGACGCCGTCTTCCATCAGCAGGTCGATCGCGAAATACTCGATGTAGAACTCGGCCTTCTGCTTGAGGCTTTGCCCGTAAAGCGTGTGCAGGATCGCGTGGCCGGTGCGGTCGGCCGCGGCGCAGGTGCGCTGCACTGGGGGGCCTTCGCCGAACTCGGTCGTGTGGCCACCGAAGGGACGCTGGTAGATCTTGCCCTCCTCGGTGCGGCTGAAGGGGACGCCGTAATGCTCGAGTTCGTAGACCGCCTTGGGCGCCTCGCGCGCGAGGTACTCCATCGCGTCCGTGTCACCCAGCCAGTCGCTGCCCTTCACGGTGTCGTACATGTGCCATTGCCAAGAATCCGGGCCCATGTTCGACAGCGACGCGGCGA
Source organism: Citreimonas sp. (assembly GCF_042096055.1). Taxonomy (NCBI): domain Bacteria; kingdom Pseudomonadati; phylum Pseudomonadota; class Alphaproteobacteria; order Rhodobacterales; family Roseobacteraceae; genus Citreimonas; species Citreimonas sp. The sequence continues at coordinate 12,883 of NZ_JBELMH010000056.1, forward strand.
TGCCCCCCTGCGCGGCGACGGTGTGCGACCGGGTCGGGAACACCTTCGTGACGCATGCGGTCCGCAGGCCCTGTTCGGCCATGCCCAGCGTCGCCCTCAGGCCCGCGCCGCCGGCCCCCACCACGACCACGTCGTAGTCGTGCGTCTCGTAATCGTATGCAGCCATCTGTCCTGCTCCGTCTGAAATGGTCGCGATCGGGCGGGCGCCTTACAGCGCCAGCCGCGCAATCGCGAAAAGGCCCACGCCTGCCGCGCCGTAGCTGAGGCACATCATGCCCAGCAGAATCCACTTGCCCCATGCACCGTGGACGTAGTCTTCGATCAGGGTCTGGAAACCGTCGTTGAAGTGCTTGAAAGACACCACGAGCGTGAGCGCCGCCACGATCGCCGGGAAGGGCCGCGCGTAGTAAGCCAGCACTTCCTCGTAGGTGCCACCCAGCGCGGCGCCGAAGGTGAACACGAACAGCGGGATCAGGATCAGCAGCGCGACCGAGCTCTTCTTCATGCTCCAAGCGTGTTGCGTGCCGGTCTTGGCCGAGCCCATGCCCTCTGCACGCTTGCGGTCTGTCAGGAATGCCATGGGTTTCTCCTCAGATGAACAACACGGTCACGATGGTCAGAAGGACCGAACCGCCGATCACGGCCCAGCTGAGCATGTCCGTGCTTTCGATGTCCATGAAGTGACCTTGGTCCCAGACCAGGTGCCTCAGGCCCGCCAGGCTGTGGTACCACAGCGCCCAGAGCGACAGGAACAGCACCAGATCGCCGAACCACGACGTTAGCACTGCGTCGGCGGTCGCGAAGGCCTCGGGGCCTGTCGCGGCGGCAAGAAGCCACCACACGATCAACAGCATGGCGACCAGCAGCGCGTTGCCCGTGATCCGCGTCAGGATCGAGGTGATCGAGTTGAGCTGCGGCCGGTAGACCTGCAGGTGCGGCGAGAGCGGGCGATTGCCCCGGTTCACGTCGGCCATCTGGACATCCTTTCGGTTCCCTTGCGTGGGTTTGTAACGCTTTTGCGTGCGCTGTCACGGGCCTGCGGCGGGCGGCGGCGCGGTTTTTTGGCGCAATCCGGCGCATTTTCGCCCCTTGTGATCACACGCCTATCGCCCGTGATCACAAACCGGACTTGGCTGCCCGTCCCGGCGACCGGACGAAACGCTACCGGCGAATCCGCGCCCTAAAGCGGCATCAGCGCCCAGTAGTCGAGGTCGAGCAGCACGTTCGGCAGGTACTTGCCATCCTCCCCGCGCAGGGTGAATGGCTCTCCGCCCTTCTTCGCGACCAGCCGCAACCGGATGGCGCCGACGCCCGGCGCCGTGGTCTCGGCAATGTCCAGCACCTCGGACCACGCCTTGATCGTGTCGCCGGCGAAACAGGGATTGGCATGCGCGCCGCCGTTGAGGCCGACGATCATCTGCGCGTTCGCGAGCCCGTTGAAGCTGAGACCGCGTGCCATCGAAATCACGTGCCCGCCATAGATCAGCCGTCCCTCGGGGCGCACGGTCAGATCGAAATGCACCTTGGCGGTGTTCTGCCACAGCCGGGTGGCGAGCATGTGCTCGGCTTCCTCGACGGTGACGCCGTCCACGTGGTCGATCACCTCGCCCACCGCGTAATCGGTCAGGCGATGCGGCTCGCCCGCCAACGTAAAATCGTAACCGGTGAAATCCAGCCCCTCGGGCACCACCAGATCCGAAGCCGCGAGCGCGCCTCGAAGCTCGGGCACGACCGTCTCGGGCGCCGGCGCATCGACGTCGCGCTTGCGGACCATCACCCAGCGCACGTAGTCCAGCACGACCTCATCGCGCTGGTTCAGCCCCTCGCTGCGCACCCAGACGACGCCGGTCTTGCCGTTCGAGTTCTGCTTCAGCCCGATCACGGTCGAGCGTGCGCGCAGCGTGTCACCGGGCCAGACCGGCCGGTGCCAGCGCCCTTCGGCGTAGCCGAGGTTCGCCACCGCGTTGAGCGAGATGTCCGGGACCGTCTTGCCGAACACCAGATGGAAAGCCATCAGGTCGTCTATCGGGGCGGCGGGCATCCCGCAGGCGCGCGCGAATTCGTCCGACGAATGCAGGGCGTGCCGCGCGGGGTAGAGCGCGTGGTAGAGCGCGCGCTCGCCGCCGGACACGGTGCGCGGCACCGCATGGTCGATCACCTGCCCGACGTGGTAATCCTCGAAGAAATGCCCGGCGCTGGTCTTGGTCACTGCGCACCCAGCTTCATGTCGGGATCGTAGGTGCCTTCGACTTCCTTCACCACGGCCTGGCCGCACCGCATCACGCCGTTCGCGCCGTCGAACGCGTAAGTGGGATCGCCGTAGAGGCTCCACCCCTTGCTGAGCGCCTCGCTGACCTTGTGGCAGAAGGCCGATGTGTCGTCCTCGGAAAGAAAGCGATACAGTTTCATAACGTTACCTTTGAATATCCCCGAACGTCAGCGTGGAAAGGGCCAGACGCCCAGCCAGGCGTGGATGCCGGTGACGACGGCGAAGACGACCAGAGTGATGATAACCAGCTTTACGTCGCCCTTGGGCTCGCCCCGCTCGGGCCGGACCCAGTCCTCGGAGCGGTTGATAAGGATGACCTCGGCCACGGCCCAGAGCAGCAGCCCGCCGAACAGGATGACCGATGCGAGATCGCCGTTCACCAGCAGGTGCGCGACGGCCCAGATCTTGACCGCCGTGAGCTGCGGGTGGCGCATCACGCCACGCAGACGGCCGGTCGTGGCCGACATGCCGAACACGAAGATCGCCAGCAGCATCAGCAGGTTGTTGACGTGCACCAGGAAGGCGGGCGGGTACCATAGGTTGACGAAACCGGTGCCCCGGTAGCCGATGACCATCAGCACGACACCGCCGAGCACGCCGGCGGCGACCAGTCCCTTGCCGCCGTCGCCCATGCGCGCGCGCCGCTCCGGCGCGATGCGCTTGAAGAGATGCGCCAGGACCCAGAGGGCGAGGCCGAGGATCAGCAGGACGTAGGACATGGGCTCACTCCGCCGTGAGGGTTTCGATCGCCTCGGCTTTTGCCAGAGTTTCGCGTGCCGTGTCCACGTGCAGGTTCTCGACGATCTTCCCGTCGACAACCGCGACCCCCTGCCCCTGCGCGGTGGCCTCTTCGAAAGCGGCGATCTGCCGGCGGGCGAGGTCGATCTCTTCGGCGGTGGGCGCGAAGGCCGCGTTGGCGACATCGACCTGCGCCGGATGGATCAGCGTCTTGCCGTCCATGCCCATGTCGCGGCCCTGTTCGCATTCGACGCGCAGACCCTCGTCGTCCTTGAAGGCGTTGTAGACCCCGTCGACGATGACGCGACCGTGCGCCTTGGCGGCCAGCACGCACAGACCCAATCCCGCCATTAGCGGCATCCGGTCCGCGCGAAAGCGCGCCTGCAGGTCCTTGGCCAGATCGTTCGTGCCCATGACCATCCCCGCCAGCCGCGGGTGCGCCGCGATGCTGTCGGCGGCCAGCATGCCGCGCGGTGTCTCCATCATCGCCCACAGCGGCTTGTCCGTCAGGGCGGCCAGATCGTCCAGGTGGGCGGGCGCGTCGACCTTGGGCAGCAGGACCGCGTCGCAGGGCATCGTCTCGGCCGCCTCGGCGTCCGCCCGGCCCCATTCCGTGTCGAGCGCGTTGATCCGGACGATGGTCAACCGGCGGCCGTATCCCTGCGCCAGCGCCTCGGCCAGAGTTTCGCGCGCCGCGGCCTTTTCGGACGGCGAGACGGCGTCCTCGAGGTCGAAGATGATCGCGTCCACCGGCAGAGTGCGAGCCTTCTCCAGCGCCCGCGCCTTCGAGGCGGGAATGTAGAGAACCGACCGGCACGGGCGCGCGCGCATGTCCATGAGCACCTCCTCGGGAAACATTGTTGCGCGGAGGTGGCCATCTTTTGCCCGCCCTTTCAAGGACGGAATCGCGAGCGCGCGATTGTCGGGCAGGCGCTGACTACGCACGCGCATAATACCGACATTTCTCGGCAACGGGCGGGTCGTTAACCATGTGTTGAGACAAAGTCCCGGAATGTGAGGCATGTCGAAATGGGCCGATTAGCATCGATCAGAGGGATGCAGGGCTCGAGGGACCCAATCACCGGTGGCTTCGGGAAGAGCATCCGGTGCGTGCCGAAAGGGTAACGCGATGACGAAGATGACGGCGAAACTGATCCTGCTCTCGACCGGCCTTGCCTTGGGCGCGACCTCGCTGGCCCGGGCCGAAACGCCGGCGCGCAACTGCGCCCCGCGCGACACGGTGATCGAGCGGCTGGCCGCGAAATACGGCGAGACGCGCAAGAGCATCGGGCTGGGCAACAACAACGCGGTGATGGAGGTCTTCGCCTCGGCCGCGACGGGCACCTGGACGATCACCATCACCACGACCGCCGGGATGACGTGCCTCGTGGCCTCGGGCCAGGCATTCGAGGAAATGGCCGACATCCTGCCGCCGCAGGGCGACGAGGTCTGATCTAGCGCCGGGGGCCGCGCCCCCGGTGCCACCGAAGCCGGATCAGGTCAGCGCGATCCAGATCAGCCTGATCCCGGTCAGGGTCAGCAGGGTGTAGGTGACGCCGAAGAACAGGCGCTCGGACACCCGCGTGTGGGCGCGGATGCCGATCCACGTACCGAGCAAAGCGAAGGGCGCCAGCGCCGCCGCCAGCAGCAGCGTCTCGGCCGAGAAGATGCCCATCCCCGCGTAGAACAGCGATTTCAGCAGGTTGACCGCCCAGAACACCAGCACGGTGGTCGCCTGGTACGCCGTCTTCGACAGCCCCCGTCCCAGAAGATACACCGCCGCCGCCGGGCCGCCTGCGTGGCTCACGAAGCTGGTGAAACCCACGACGACGCCGGCCACCGTGCCGGTGGTGCGTCCCGGCCGCCACTCGGCGAAGCGGATCCACCCCCTCGACCGCGCGACCTGCCACGCCACGAAGCTCACCGACACGATCCCGATGAGCAGCCGGATCGCATCCGGGCTGGCCGCCGCGTAGAACGCGGCCCCCGCCAGGGTTCCCGGCACCGCACCCAGCAGCAGCACCCGCCCCGCCTGCCAATCCCAGCGGCGCCAGTAGGCCCGCAGGCTGGTCACGTCGATCAGCATCAACAGCGGCAGCATCAAGCCCAGCGCCGCTCCGGGCGGGATCACCAAGGCGAGAATCGAGGCGCTGGCGAAGGCGGCACCCGACCCGAAGCCGCCCTTCGAGACGCCGGCGAAGATCACCGCCGGCACCGCCACCAGGAAAACCGACCAGCTGAGGATTTCCACGCCGCGCTCCGGAAAAGCCAAACACGGATTAGCCTTACCCGCAGCGCGCGACCCGGAACAAGCCCGCGCGCCCTTCGTGCCGCGGCGCGGCGGACTTGCGCGCGACGCGTCAAAGGCCTAGTCACGCGCCAGTCAAACCGAAGGATCGGAGAACATCCATGGCCAGACCCAAGATCGCCCTCATCGGCGCGGGACAGATCGGTGGCACGCTCGCGCATCTTGCCGCCATGAAGGAGCTGGGCGACGTCGTCCTGTTCGACATCGCCGAGGGCACGCCCGAGGGCAAGGCGCTCGACATCGCGGAATCCGGCCCGTCGGAGGGCTTCGACGCGCGTCTGAAAGGCACCTCGGATTATGCCGATATCGCCGGCGCCGACGTCTGCATCGTGACCGCAGGCGTGCCGCGCAAGCCGGGCATGAGCCGCGACGACCTGCTGGGCATCAACCTCAAGGTCATGAAGGCCGTGGGCGAAGGCATCCGCGACAACGCGCCGGACGCCTTCGTCATCTGCATCACCAACCCGCTCGATGCGATGGTCTGGGCGCTGCAGAAGTTCAGCGGCCTGCCGGCCGAGAAGGTCTGCGGCATGGCCGGCGTGCTCGACAGCGCGCGCTTCCGCCACTTCCTGAGCCTCGAATTCGACGTGTCGATGAAGGACGTGACCGCCTTCGTCCTCGGCGGGCATGGCGACACGATGGTGCCGCTGACGCGCTATTCGACAGTGGCCGGCATCCCCCTGCCCGACCTCGTGAAGATGGGCTGGACCACGCAGGAGAAGCTCGACGCGATCGTGCAACGCACCCGTGACGGCGGCGCCGAGATCGTCGGCCTGCTCAAGACCGGCAGCGCGTTCTACGCCCCCGCGACCAGCGCGATCGAGATGGCCGAGGCGTACCTCAAGGACCAGAAGCGCCTGCTGCCCTGTGCCGCGCATTGCGACGGCGTGTTCGGGCTCGACGGGTTCTACGTCGGCGTGCCGACGATCATCGGCTCCGGCGGGGTCGAGCGCATCGTCGACATCAAGCTGACCAAGGACGAACAGGCGATGTTCGACAATTCGGTCGCGGCCGTGAAGGGACTTGTCGAGGCGTGCAAGGGCATCGACGACAGCCTGGCGTGACGCCTGTCATACGTGGAAAAGCGAAAAGCGCCCCGAAACCGGGGCGCTTTTTTTATTCTTTCGGTCGATGCCGCGCGGTCAGTCCGTCGACGTGCCGCCGCCGCCCTGCTGGTTCTGCAGACGCTGGGTGGCGTCGTCCTCGGTTTCCTCCGACCCATCCGCAGTGTCATCGGTCTGCCCATCTGCGGCTTGGCCTTCATCGGCTTGCGCATCGGCGCCGCCATCGGTCTGGGTACTCGCGTCGGACGCGGTGCCGTCTTCCGACTGCGCGTCGGTCTGCAGGCCGTCCGATTGCGCATCCGTCTGCTCGCCGGCCGATTGCGCGTCAGTCTGTTGACCATCGCTCGCAGTTGTCTGGCTGTCGCCCGCCGCTGCGCCGTCCTGTTCTGCCGTCGCGCCTTCATCTTGTGTCGAAGCCGCCTGCCCGTCCTGCGTCGCCCCGTCACCGTCGCCGGTGGTGATCAACCGGCCCGTATCGCCCGATTGCGCATCTGCGCCTTCTTCGGTTGCGTCCTGCTGCGAGACGCCATTTTCGGATTGGGTTTCACCGTCGGCCGCATCGCCCGACTGTGCCGGCTGCGCCTCGTCGTCGCTCGCTCCTTCCGCGGCACCGGCGTCCGTGCTGCCGTCCTGTGCCTGTTGTGATGTGGCTTCGCCGGAAGATTGCTCCGACTGATCGGTCGCGCCCTCCTGGGACATCTGCGAGGCCTGCGTGTCGCCCTCAGTCAGCGCCGACGAGATCGATTGCTCGATCTCGAGCAGCCGGTTGCCGCGCTGTTCGACCTGTTCGGTCAGCGTGGTGACCAGCGCCTGCAGTTCGTCGCGCTGCTGCCGCTGTGCCGCGACCAGTTCCTCGAGCTGCTGGCGGCGCGTCTCGAGTTGACCGGTGGACTCCTCGAGCTCGGACTGGCGGGCCTGAAGATTGCCGACTTCGGTGCTCAGCGTCTCGACGCGGCCGCGCAGCTCGTTCTCCTGGTTGACCGTCGCCTGCAGGTCTTCCTGCGCCGAGGCAAGGCTTTCGGACACCGTGGCGCTTTCCTCGTTGAGGCTGGCCAGCGTCTCGCGCAGCTGCGCTTCCTGCTGGCGGGCCTCTTCAAGCCGCTCGGACACGTCGCGCAGCGACTCCTCGCGCTCCGAGATCTGGTTCTGCAACTCGCTGCTGCGCTGGTCGAAGGTCGAGATCGTTTCCTGCAGCGGCTGGGCTTCCTGCTCCAGCATCTGCACTTCTTCCTCGCGCCGCGCGACCGTTTCGGCCAAGGCGTTGCGCTCTTCCTCCAAAGTGCCCAGCTCGGTGTTCAGCGTCTCGAGCTCGGTTTCCACGCTCGTCAGCTGCTCCTCGGCCTGATCGACCTGCGGCTGCAGTTCGGCAAGCTCCGTCTCCAGCTCCTCGACCGTGCCATACGTCCCGATCTGATCGGCCAGCTGGGTCTCGATGGCGCGCACGTCCTGCGTCAACCGTTCTTCGACCTGCGATTTCGTCACTGAAAAGTAGATTGCCAGAAGCCAGCCAACGGCGGCCACAAGCCAGAAAATAATGCGTTTCATGTCCGCAGACCCGGTGCGTTGCGCCATGGTGCCCTTCCTCTCCGCAAAGCGTAATATGCACCGGTGCAACGTCAGCGCGGCAATTACAGTTCCCGGCTTGAAAGCGGTTGCACGCGATTCGCGTGACGATGCGCCCCGGGCCTAGCCAGCGCGCGATTTATGTGATCACAGCTTAGAAACGTGTGATCACATACGGCGGAAAATCGCCGGTCGGGACCGAATTGAGCAATTATTCGTTTAACCTGGGCGGGTACGCCCGCGTATACCGCGAAAAATCGCAAGCAAAATGACGGGGACAGTCGACCCATGAACATTCACGAATACCAGGCCAAGGCCCTGCTGCGCAGCTACGGCGCCCCGGTCTCCGACGGCCGTGTCGTCCTGCGCGCCGAGGAAGCCAAGACCGCCGCGTCCGCGCTCGACGGCCCGCTCTGGGTGGTCAAGGCGCAGATCCACGCCGGTGGCCGCGGCAAGGGCACCTTCAAGGAGGCCGATGCCGGCGAGGCAGGCGGCGTGCGTCTGGCCAAGTCGGTCGAGGAAGCCGAGCAGGAGGTCAAGCGCATGCTGGGCCGCACGCTGGTCACCAAGCAGACCGGCGAGGCCGGCAAGCAGGTCAACCGCATCTACATCGAGGACGGCTCGGGCATCGAGACCGAGATGTACCTGGCGCTTCTGGTCGACCGCGTGACCAGCCGTGTGTCGTTCGTCGCCTCGACCGAGGGCGGCATGGACATCGAGGAGGTGGCCGAGAACACCCCCGACAAGATCCTGTCGTTCAGCGTCGATCCCGCCACCGGCTACCAGCCGTTCCACGGCCGCCGCATCGCCTTCAACCTCGGGCTCGAGGGCAAGCAGGTGAAGCAGTGCGTCCAACTCATGGGCACGCTCTACAAGATGTTCGTCGAAAACGACATGGAGATGCTCGAGATCAACCCGCTGATCGTCACCGACGAAGGCGATCTCAAATGCCTCGACGCCAAGATGGGTTTCGACGGCAACGCGATCTACCGGCACCCCGACATCGCCGAGCTGCGCGACACGACCGAAGAGGATTCCAAGGAACTGGAAGCCTCGAAGTACGACCTGAACTACATCGCGCTCGACGGCGAGATCGGCTGCATGGTCAACGGTGCGGGCCTGGCAATGGCGACGATGGACATCATCAAGCTCTACGGCGCCGAACCGGCCAACTTCCTCGACGTGGGCGGCGGCGCCACCAAGGAGAAGGTGACCGAGGCGTTCAAGATCATCACGTCCGACAAGAACGTGAAGGGCATCCTGGTGAACATCTTCGGCGGCATCATGCGCTGCGATGTCATCGCCGAAGGCGTGATCGCCGCGGTGAAGGAAGTCGGCCTCAAGGTGCCGCTGGTGGTCCGCCTCGAGGGCACGAACGTCGACAAGGGCAAGGAGATCATCCGGAACTCGGGCCTCGACGTGATCGCCGCGGACGACCTCAAGGACGGCGCCGAGAAGATCGTGAAGGCGGTGAAGGGCTGAACGCGGTGCCCTCCCTGTTCGCCATAGTCACGGCCGTTGCGGCGTCGCTTGCCTTCCTCGCGTATCGGTTTTCGAGCCGCAGGGCCGGGCACATCACGCTCGCAAGCGCCTTTTTATGGCTTCTTAGCATCTCTCTATTTTGGCTCAGTGCCACCACCTTTCCGCACGACGAAACGAGACGCGAGGTTGGGGAGTGGCTAGCAGCGGTCCCGCTTTTGCTCGCGCTTCCCCTTACCGTGTTGGCGCTCGTTGCACTCGTTGCGGATCTCGAATTCAAGAAGGAGGCCTAAATGGCCGTACTCGTCGACGAAAATACCAAAGTCATCTGCCAGGGCCTCACCGGCTCGCAGGGGACCTTTCACACGGAACAGGCGATCGCCTACGGGACCAAGA